>CACXFP010000206.1 GCA_902766985.1 uncultured Bacteroidia bacterium
TGGAATTCCCTGGCCCCGGTGAGGGATTCTATCCTGGAGATATTCGCCGGATTGATTCCGGATCCGGGCATGATGACGATCCTTCCGGCGGCAGCCTTCACCAGTTCCCGCAGCAGGGAGATTCCGGCTTCGGCCGAGGCAGCCTGGCCAGAGGTGAGGATGGTGTCGAAACCAAGGGAGATGATGGTCTCCAGGGCTGCGTACGGATCCCGGCAGACGTCGAAGGCCCTGTGGAAAGTGCAGGAGAGGGGAGTGCTGCTGCCGTCCTCGCCCTTTGCAGCGGCCAGGAGCCTTTTGCACGCGGCCTGGTCGATATCCCCTTCCCGGGTAAGGGCACCGAACACGACACCGTGCGCCCCTGCCTTCCGGCAGAATGCTATGTCCTTTTCCATTTCGTCCAGTTCTCCGGAAGAATAGACGAAGTTGCCTTTCCTCGGCCTTATCAGCACGTTCACATCCATTCCCGGGCAGTTCCCGATCGTCTGGAGGATGCACCCGCAGGAGGGAGTGAGGCCTCCTGCCTCAAGGGCCGAGCACAGTTCCACGCGCGGAGCGCCTCCGCAGAACGCCTCGTAGGCATCGCGGGCTGACCCGCAGCATATTTCCATGAATCTCATGCCGCAAAGATATCAATTAATCGGAGAACCTTCCTTGAATAATTCCGAAGTTTGATTAAATTTGTAAGACCACAAGACTTCTGACGATGCATATAGGAATAGCCGGAAACATAGGGAGCGGAAAGACGACTCTCACCAGGATGCTTGCAGACCGCTACGGCTGGATTCCCAAGTATGAGGCTGTGTCGTTCAACCCCTATCTCGAAGATTACTACAAGGATATCCCCCGCTGGTCCTTCAACCTCGAGGTGTATTTCCTCGAACAGAGGTTCAAGGACCTGATGGAGATAGCCGCAAGCAAGGATGTCATCATCCAGGACAGGACCATCTTCGAGGGAGTGTATATCTTCGTCAGGAACAATTATGACCAGGGGAACCTGTCCACCAGGGACTTCGAGACCTACATGGGGCTTTTCGACCTCATGGTCAGGATGGTCAGGCTTCCCGACCTGCTCATCTACCTCAAGTGCTCCGTGCCCCATCTCGTCGCCCAGATCCAGAAAAGGGGCAGGGGATATGAGCAGTCGATAAGCCTGGAGTATCTCAAAGGCCTGAACGATAGGTACGAACGCTTTATCGGCCAGGACTACAAAGGCAAGGTGCTGACCATCGAGGCGGATGACCTGGACTTCCAGAACCGTCCCGAGGACTTCGCCCTCATCACAGACAAGGTGGACGCCGAGCTCTACGGCCTTTTCCCTGAAAAATTCAAATAGAATCCAAAAATACTACGATATGCACATAGCGATAGCAGGAAACATAGGTAGCGGCAAGACTACCCTCACCAAGATGCTGGCAGCCCATTACGGCTGGACGCCGAAGTTCGAATCGGTGGATTTCAACCCCTATCTCGCTGATTTCTACGAGGACATGGAGAGGTGGTCGTTCAACCTCCAGATATATTTCCTCAACAAGAGGTTCAAAGATGTCGTCGAGATATCCAAGCGCAAGGAGGTCATCATCCAGGACAGGACGATCTATGAGGACGCCCGCATCTTCGCTCCCAACCTCCACTCCATGGGCCTGATGTCCAGCAGGGACTTCGAGAATTACTCCGACCTCTTCGACCTTATGATGTCCCTTGTCAATCCGCCTGACCTGCTCATTTATCTCCGTTCTTCGATTCCCAACCTCGTCGCCCAGATCCAGAAGAGGGGCCGCGAGTACGAACGCTCCATCAGGATCGACTATATCACCGGTCTCAACGAGCGCTACGAGAACTGGATAAAGGACTACAAGGGCAGGCTCCTGGTCATCGACGTGGACAAGATAAAGTTTGAAAACCGACCCGAGGATTTCCAGGAAGTCACCGACAAGATTGACGCCGAGCTTTTCGGCCTCTTCCCTGACGAGGAGAAATAACGCATCCGACGGAGACATTCCCAACGCTCGCAGATACACGGCCTCCCGGCCGCAATGCTTGCTTATGGGAATGTCTCCGCCGGAATGTCGGACTATGCTTCTTCACCGCTGATCAGCGCCGCATTCTTCCTTCGGTCGAGGCGGCGTTTTTCGTCTATCTTCTCGCGGACCTCGTCAATCTCCCGCTTGTGGTTGATGGCCCAGTTCTCGGCATAGAGCGTCGCAGAAGCGAGGAAATAATAGATGATGGTCTGCACCGACAGGGCGAAGATCTGTGTAGTCGCAGCGCTGAGGTCTCCGCCGGCGGAGTTCATGTTCAGGAAGGCCTGGACTCCGAAGGTGCTGGGGAAGATGTAGGAGAATATTTTCCAGAAGCCGCTGAAACTGATCGTGGGCCATGACGTGCCGGTCAGGAAGAGGCAGATGGGCGAGATGGCCAGGAAGAGGACGAATACTGTCTCCCTCCTTGAAATCATCACGCTCCAGGTCTCGCTGAAAAGGACGCAGTCGGTCACGAAGAACAGGAGCAGCAGGAGTATGTCGAAGAAATTCCCTCTCTGCGGCAGTCCGAAGATTGCCGGCACGATGAAGGCTATATACAGGCCGACGGCCACGTAAACAAGCCAGTAGGCCATTCCCCTTCCAAGCACGACACGACCTACCCCGTGGCCGGAAAGCCTGTCGGGAAGGGATGCGAAGCTGTTGTTCTTCTCCCTCTGTGTGCCGGCCAGGAGCGACATTCCGTAGAACATGGTCTGCTGGATGATGATCAGCAGGATGGCCGTAACCAGGAAGATATTGTAGGAGAAGGCCCTGTTGTAGGGGTTGTTTTCCTCGTAGAGAAGGGGCTGGGTGAGCTGGGAGGCCTCCTGGGCAGAATAGCCAAAGGCTTCGTAACGTTCTATCTGGATGGACCTGATATTGTCCAGCATCACGAAATTGGTGGCCATGAGGGCATTCTTGTAGTAGAGGAAGGAGCTCATGTCGGCATAGACCGAAAGGACAGCCGTTTCCATCCTCGCCAGTTTGTCGCCGAAGTCACGGGGGAACAGGATGATACCTTTCACCTTCCTTTCCTGCATGAGTCTCTGCGCCTCGTCCATGTTGATGCATTTGTATGCCACCTCGACCTCCCTCGTGGCATCGATCTGGCGGATGAACTCGCGGCTCTGGGAGCATGCGGCTTCATCCACTACGGCTACAGGCGTATCGTTGAGGATGCCGTTGAGATACACTACGTTGTAGAGGAGGGGGTAGGCAAGGCCGGCGACGAAGAAGATGAGCATCACGCCCCAATCCGAGAATATCTGTTTCAGCTCATGACCGCAGATCCCCTTGAAATCCTGGAACCACCGTCCCAAATATGTCTTTCTCTCTTTCATGGTTACTCCTTAGGGAAATTCTGGTTGATGAATGCATTCTTAAGCCTCATGAGCACCGGCAGGGGCAGGAAGAAGAATAGCAGGAGATGGATGACTTCCGGGTACCATCCGGCGAACCCGGAGGCGAAGATGTTCTCCTGGACATAGAAGAGGTAATAGTGCCTGAGCGGGAATGCCACGGCAAGGCCCTGGATCCATGCAGGCATGGCCTCGATGGGGAGGGTGAAGCCGGAGAGCGAGAATCCGAGGACGCTGTAGAGGGCTCCTATGCTGAGTGCCAGCCTCGGGACCGGCAGGCAGCCTATGATGAAGATTCCTATCGCCTCGCTTGCAAGCACCAGCAGGATAATATCCAGGAACATGTTCCAGATGGAGCCGGCCAGGGGGAATTTCATCCAGTGATACATGGCGATGACAAGCACCAGGCCTATGGCCGAGAACAGCACGGTATATACGGCCATCTTTCCGGTGAGGACA
>CACXFP010000207.1 GCA_902766985.1 uncultured Bacteroidia bacterium
CTCATCAGTGACATTCAGCCTTTAGTGCCTGGAGTACATCTGGATATAATAGTTGACCATAATTATAGCGAGTAAATTCCAATTTATCTGCCTATTCATTAATCTTGTCTCTGGCAGTTTTTTTGCAGAATATCCACTAAACAGACTACTGCCATGAGAAAGTTCATCTCCTTCATATTGGTCGCCGCCACAGTGGTTTTCTCCGCTTCCACCTGCGAGAAGATGAAGCCGGGCGATTACAAGGGCTTTTCCGGAGCCAAAATCAACCTCCTCGGGTCGTGGGTCCTCTCAGGGGTCCAATACAAGACCGCGGGCGTCATCGAGTCTCATCCCGTCACGCCGGAGTCCGTGATGGAATTTGCAGAAAAAGGCATCGGTTATACCAGGGACATGACGGGCGAGGTCCTCGACAGCTGGCACTACGAGACCTACCGCGCCTCCGTCACCATTTTCACAAACGCCGAGTGGGACAACAATCGCAGCCTTGGCGAAGACGACAGCAACTACCAGCACGGGAAGACCTACGCCTTCCTTGTAGTCGACGAGAACACCATCTCGTCAGAAGAAAAGGTATCGCAGAACAGCTATGTCGTGAACTTCTTCACCCGGATCAATCCTTCGGATTACAGGTGAAGCCCCGCCTTTAAATCTGTAAGCCAGCCATGAAACATCTCTTGCTTTCCATCATGATCCTCTCATCCATCTTTTCTGCCGGCGCCCGTAACGTCAAGGTCTATAAAGGGACGAGCCGATATGGCAGCGACGTCATTTGCACCGTCAAGGATTCCAAGGTTTACCGAAAGACTTCTACCTACAGCAGCGATGTTGTCTGCAACATCAAGGGTATCCGCATCTACAAGGGGAACGGCTCCTATTCAAGCGACATGCTGTACAACATCAAGGACGGAAAGGTCTATAAGGGAACGGGAAACTACAGTTCCGATATCATCATGACCATCCGCGACGGGAAGATCTACAAGGGGACATCCATCTACAACTCCGACGTCATCGCCAACATCAAAGACGGGAAGGTTTACTCCGGTACATCCTCATACAACTCGGACATCGAATTCTCGTTTGACGGCAATCTCACCATCGAGGAGTTCGTGGCGGTGTGGCATGCAGTGAATTACTCTTGGTAGAGGAGACTTTGCAGCCTTAAATTCGATTTTCCCTGACTGAACATTGATGACGATTACCCTTCATACCTGGACATCCGATGACAAGCCCGAGTCTGCGTTTGCGCATCACTATATCGAAAATGGCAGCGGATTTCCGCTGATACTGCTCCACGGAAATGGAGAGGACCTCAACTACTTTGAGCACCAGATGCAAGCCTTGGCAGAACATTTCCGTGTGATTGCCCTGGATACGCGGGGACACGGGAAGAGCCCCCGCGGCGATGCACCGTTCAGCATCCGGCAGTTTGCGGATGACCTGCTGGCGTTTATGGACAGACTGGGCATTCAGAAAGCGCATCTGCTGGGCTTCTCCGACGGCGGGAACATAGCCATGGTGTTTGCACTGTCCCATCCCGAGAGAGTGGGGAAGTTGATTCTGAATGGGGCAAACCTGAGTGCTTCGGGAGTGAAACGCAGCGTACAGATTCCCATCGAAATCGGCTATCGGATAGCAAGGCTGTTTGCCCGGAAAAGCCCTGAGACCAGGAGAAACGCCGAGATGCTGGGGCTGATGGTCAACGACCCCAATGTGCGGCCGGAAGAGCTGTCGCACATCCAGGCTCCAACCCTGGTGATCGCGGGCACCAAAGATATGATCAAAGAGTCTCACACCCGCCTGATTGCCAAGTCAATTCCCAATGCTCAGATCGTCATCCTGGAAGGTGATCATTTTGTGGCCAACAGGCATCCTCGGGAATTCAATGAAGCCGTGATACGCTTTTTGACTGGTGACACATTGGTGAATTCGATTATTATCTGAGAAAAATCGATAACGGGCGTTAGCGCGAAACAAGCGACCTTTGCATCAGTTAAACAATTACGACTATGGCAAAGACACTTATCGCATTCTACTCCCGCCGCGGGCAAAACTATGTCGACGGCAGCATCCGCAACCTGGAAAAAGGCAATAATGAAGTTATCGTGGAGAAAATCAAGGCTCTGCTTCCCGATGCCGATGTTTTCCAGATAGATACCGTCAAAAAATATTCTCCGGACTATATGGTCTGCATAGAGGAGGCCAAAGAAGAGCTCCGCGCCAAGGCCCGGCCACAGCTGACAGCCAAGGTCGAGAATATGGACCAGTACGACACCATCATCCTGGGCTATCCCAATTGGTGGGGCCTGCCGCCCATGGCAATCTTCACCTTCCTTGAGAGCTACGACTTCTCAGGAAAGACAATCGTTCCTTTCTGCTCGCACGAGGGCAGCGGTCTGGGCGGCAGCATCCGCCAGATAAATATGGCGGCCCCGGGCGCCAAGTTCACCGCCGGCGTAGCCATCCACGGCGCCGCAGCGTCACATTGCGACAGAGAAGTTAAACAGATTATAGCACAGGCGGAATGAAACGCATCATCCTTACAGCAATCCTGGCCCTTGCGGCACTGAAGCCCGCTCCAGCGATAGCAAGATAAAGAAATTCGTTGCTGGAGGAAAGTGAATGTCTGACAAAGATCAAATCCAGAGGCTCCAGATGGACTCGCAGCTGAGAAAGGAAAACGGAGTGTGGCGAATAGAGTGCAGCAAGGCATCCACCTATTTGGCCATTTCGGCATCGCTGAGTTCGAAGTCGAAGACCTCTATATTCTCCTGGATGTGCTTGGGATTGGAGGAGCCTGGCACCACGCAGAAGC
>CACXFP010000208.1 GCA_902766985.1 uncultured Bacteroidia bacterium
CCTGTTCTTCTTCGACTCATATCCCGAGGAGAACACCACCCTGAAAGAAGAGTTCTTCGCCACCCAGACCGGGACATACACCGCTCCTGTGGTGACGGTTGAATCCCTCTACGCCCCCCACTACCGTGCCAACGGCCCCTTCGCCGGAGAACTTACCGTTGAATGAGGGAGCGGTATCTGATCTCGTATTCCCCGGAATCGAATTCATAGACAGCTGAGGCCGTCCCTTCGCGGGACGGTTTCAGTTCAAGGGGCCGGCCGTTGACGGAGACCGGTTTCCCCGTCGGCAGGGTGACCAGGGCGGTGGCGTTCGCAGGAACGCTTATCTTCCAGACGAAGTCCTCCCCCTCGTTGCGCCAATCACTCGATACGGGACCGTAAGCCGTTTCCACGGATCCCCTCGCCCATTTCATATACCCGGTCACGAGAGGATCCAGAATGACCTTCTTGAATCCGGGAGCCTCTTCCACAGGACGGATTCCCAGTACATCCTCGTAAAACCAGATGTCGAAACCTCCCGACATCGGATGACAGAGCGATCCCGCCATATCCTCCGCATCAGCCTGCGTGTATGGCAGCTGCTCCCACAGCGTCGTGACCTTAAGGCTGTCCAGCATGAATCCCCAGCTGTTCTCCCCCTTCTTGGTGAAAAGGCCGAAAGCCTCCCCTGCGTGACCGTTCCTGCTGAGAGCGCTTCCGAACCGGCCCAGGCCGAAGATTCCCATATTCAGAAACCCGAAGGGCGTATGGCTGACGTCGAAGAAGAAATCCTCCGCCACCGCCTCTTCCTCCCCTTCCGGGACCAGGCCGGCCATTATAGCCATCACATCCGCTGTCTGGCTGCCGAACCCGTGACGCATCGGATTATAGAACTTCCTTATCATCGCTTCCCTCGTATATTCCCGCCTTTCGGCAAAATACCTGCGGTCCTCAGCCTTTCCGAGCAGGGCCGCCACCTTCTCCATTATGGTCAAGTCGATGAAATGGAAACAGGTGCTGCTGAATTCCACCGGAGTAGGATTGTGGTAATGGTCGTTCCTCGGAGGGCACCAGTCTCCCAGACCTTCGTAAACAATGCCTTCCACCGCCGTACCGTCGATATATCCGGCCCATTGGGCCATCATGTCGTAATAATCCTCCAGGATCTTGCGGTTCCCGAAATAGAGGTAAAGGTGCCATGGAAGCTGGACCACGGCCGTCCCCCAGTCGGGAGATGCGACTCCGCAGAGTCTCTGGCCGGGCGCGATCATATACGGGATGCCGGAAGCCTTGTCGCTGAAATAGAACTCGGCGTTGAACAATTTGTGATGGAGGGTATTAGCCTCGAAGCGGTCGGCGGTTGTGCGGATGTCACCGAGGTATTTCATCCAGAAACCGTTCATCTGGAAATTCAGGTCTGCAGCCAGGTCGTAGGCGTGCGTGTCCCCGAGCCACCCGCATTTCTCGCGGTGGGCGCAGTCCACGGGGACTCCGACGAAACAGTTGAGGAAAGTCCTGCGGGCAAGGGCGTGAAGGGCGTTGAGCTGACTGTCCGAACATTCGAACCATCCCCTGTCTTCCACGTCCGTGTGTACGGGGACCATGCTGAGCCAGGTCTCCGACGGCTGCTCGTCTGTCCCTTCCACGGTCAGGTCAAGGTACCTGAACCCATGATAGGTAAACCTCGGAGTCCAGCTCTCCCCTAAGGCGCCGCTGCAGATGTAACTGTCCGTCTGATAGCCGACGAACCTGGTCCCTACGCTGCGGAAATCCAGATCCCGGTCTTTCGTGATGGTTTCGGCTCCTCTGACGGTCAGTTTCGTTCCCCGAGGCAGGGTCACGTCAAACCTCACGTTGGCGGTCCTGTTCTCTCCGAAATCATATATCCAGCGGTTCTCATCCCCAGGGGCCTTCCACATCGCGACCGGTTTCACAGGTTCCATCCGGCGTATCGGGGCTATCTCCTGGGCCTCCATCCTTTCCGGAATCAGTCCCGTGGCCGGAATGCATCTTTTCCATCCGCCGTCGTCCAGGTCCGGGTCAGTCCACCCCTCGATTGCCAGACGGGCATCATAGTCCTCTCCCTGATATACATTCGAACGGGTTATCGGTCCTTCGGTCCACAGCCAGGTCTGATCGGTACATATCTTCTCCGAAGTCCCGTCCGCATACTCTATGTTCAACTGGCAGCGAAGGATGGGCATCCCGTACGAAAGGCCCTCGTCTCCCCACACCGAATCCTGCGTGAACCATCCCTTGCCCAGCATCACTCCCAGGCAGTTTTTCTTCCCGGGCTTCAACAACCCTGTCACGTCGAAAGCGCTGTAAAGCGCTCTCTTTCCATAATCCGTCTGGGCCGGATCCATCACCCTTGACGGATCCACCGCCCTCGAATTCACCCACAGTTCGCCGCAGCCGAGTCCGCATACGTAAGCCATCGCACGGCGGACCTTCTTTCCCTTCAAGATGAAAGTCTTGCGGACATAAGGCAGCGGATCGGCCTTCTGCCTCTGCCCCGTACAGATCCATCCAGCCTCCCAGCTGTCATTGATCGCAGTCCCGAATTCAGCCTCGGGACTCCATTCGGAAGGTCTTCCTTCCCCGTCCCACACCCGAACTCTCCATTTATACAGTTTCCCCTGTTCCCACTCCACCGGCAATTCAATGTCAGTCTGGTCGTCATCCTTAACCATCCCGGTTCCGTAGACCTGCCTTCCCCCTTCCGAAACACGGATTTCGTAAGCGGCCTGCCTCGCTCCCTGAACTGGACAGCCTGTCTGCCATCCCAACCTCACGCTGTTCACACAGACAGGGTTTACCACGTCATTGACAGTCATCTTCGTTATCTTCAGCACTTCCCGTGAGGGGAAGACGGTGCCGGACAGAAGTGCCGCAATAAGAATGAACATTCCTTTCATATCTTGCACAATAACGGATTCTGACCATAAAGTTAAGGCTATTTTGGGGGTTTAGTGTATCTTTGTAGAAAAAAGATTGCCAACCATGAAAAAGAAGACTCTGATCTGGGTTCTGTCCGCCGTCGTCCTGATGGCAAGCGCTTTCTCCAACCCGGGAAATGACAAGAAAGATATCATATGCTGGGGCGACAGCCTCACGGCGCCCCACGGGGACCGGACAGACTGGCCCGCACAGCTGCAGGCGATGCTCGGAGACGGTTACAACGTCATCAACGGAGGTATCGCAGGGGAGAACACCACCACCATAATGGCCCGCCAGGGAGCATCTCCGATGAGACTGGCCCACGACGTCACCATATTCAACAGCAAAGATGCCGCCTTCAAGACATTCATCGGGAACAATGACATCGAGACCTTCTATTCCTCCTGGAACGGAAAACGCGTGACACCCCTCCTGCAGGGTGGCTGGGATGAGAGCGGTCCCTCACAGATAAATCCCTGCACTATAGGCGGGAGACCTTTCCACCTTGCCTCCGATTCGAAGATATGGATGGAAGAGGGATCATTCAAAATGGAAAACAATTTATATATCCTTCCGGACGACGAATGGCCCTCGACCGGAGTCCTGAAAGCAGGGACCGAGATTGAAACCTATGCGATGAAAAACCTGCGCGGGAAATACGCCAACATCTTTTTCATCGGGCAGAACGGAGGCTTTGCCGATGCAGAAGACCTGATCAGGCAGATCGAGGCGATGATAGATTACAGCGGGTCCTCCAGATACATCGTCGTCAGTTACCACATCTACAACGGGATAGTCGGGATGAATGAATTGGAGGAGGCCCTCAGAAAGAGATTCGGCAGCCATTTCTTCAACCTGAGGAACTATCTGATAACCAGAGGACTGGCCGACGCCGGAGTGGAACCGACGGAGTCGGATAAGAAGGCTCTCTCCGAAGACAGGGTGCCGCCGTCGCTGATGACGGACGGCGTCCACTTCACCACGGACGGCTACAGACTGATCGCCGCCCAGGTGTATGCCAAGATGCAGGAACTGGAATACTGACGTTATTATGAAAAAGACAGTCTTCACGATATTGCTTTATTTCCTCTCCGTCCTGCTTTTCACGGCGGAGGCTCAGAGCATTACCAATTCCTCCTATAAGACCATTGCCTACATAAAGTCCGACGGGACCATCCAGGACGCTTCCTACCGTACAGTCGGACACATTTACGACGACGGAAAGGTAACGGACTCATCCTACCGGACCATAGCCTATATCAAATCCGACGGCACAGTCCAGGACAGGAGTTACAGGACACTGGGATACATAAAGTCGGACGGGACCGTCCAGGACAGGAGTTACAGGACATTAGGATATGTAAAGTCCGACGGCACCGTTCAGGACAGGAGTTACCGGACGTTCGGCCACGCCAAGGGAATCCCCACCAAATGGGCCGCCTTGTATTTCTTCTTCATCGGCGACTGACATATGACAGGTTTATTCATCATTCTGCTATCCCTGCTGGCTCCGACG
>CACXFP010000209.1 GCA_902766985.1 uncultured Bacteroidia bacterium
GAGAAGTGCCAGAGTGGTCGATTGGGCCGCACTCGAAATGCGGTGAACGGGTGACTGTTCCTGGGGTTCGAATCCCTACTTCTCCGCTTCAAGGCAGCCTGATGGCTGCCTTTTTCGCTTCGAAGTAGGGATTCGAACCCTGTCCTCTACGTTACCCTACCCCTAAATCCCCTTCCTTGGGAAGGGGACTTGGTCGCTTCGCTCCGAATGCTTCCCTGGAGAAGCAGGGATGAGAAGCATTCCTTTTTCCCGCGCAGCGGGGCAGGGATAGCGCGACCGCAGGGAGCGGCTTCCCTGGATAAACAGGGATGAAAAGCATTCCGTTTTTCCTTTTTCACACGGTCATCAATATCGTTCTTAGTTTCCGGTGAATCTCTGAATACTCCATTGGTTGTGTTTTTCATAGTTATGCGTAGATAGTATTTTTTCTAACAAAAACACTACCTGAAATAAGAAAACCGTTGTGGTATACCGTCTATTCGACCTTCAGGACTACGTGGCGGATGGAGCGGCGGCTGAAGGTGTAGGAGATATGCACGAGTCCGTCGGGGGCCTGGATTACAGCAGGATAGGAGAGCTCGCCTTTCTCCCCGTCGGCCAGGGCGTCAAGGTCCAGGAGTTTCTCCCATGTGATTCCGTCATGCGATATGGCAACGCTGATGGGGCTCCTGCGTCCGGTCCATTGTCCTTCTCCGACCGGGGTGTCGTTATAAACCAGCAGGTGACGGCCGTCCCGGAGGGTTACCGCATCGATGCCTGAATTGGGATTGTCCGTGCCGGTTTTCTCCACCGGTCCCCAGGTCCTGCCGTTGTCGGAGGACCATGTTGTTACCAGGCCGCCGAAACGGCTGCGGGCGAGGGCCTGGAGTTTCCCTTTGCCGTGGTCCAGGATCGCCGGCTGGATGGCCCTGAGGTCTTCAGGGTCTTCCAACTCCCCGGTCCGGGAAAGATCTTTGCCGTCCACCGCGCCGGAAGGAGGCAGGAATTCAAAATGCAATTTCCAAGATTCGTCGGGATACTCCATGCTGGACGGGCAGATGAGCACTCCATCGGAAGATAGGAAAGGCTTGTTCTTTACCGGGCCGATAAATCCGTCGGGAAGTCTTTCCGCTTCCGACCAGGTCTTGCCGCCATCAGCCGAAGCCTTGGTTTCTCCCCACCATCCTATAACCCTCGGTCCTGCCTTGTAGAACAACCTCAGCGGGCCGCCGGGCGCCTGCCATAATACCGGATTCCAACAGGCGACGGCCTTGTCAGCGTCTTTCCCTTCAGCTATCATCGCAGGTGCGGTCCATTGTCCGTCAATGAGCCTTGAGAACCAGACCTTCACGTTCGGATCCCCTTCCGGCCCCCCTCCGAACCAGGCTGCGGCAAGTCCTTCGGGAGTCCAGGCCAGGGTCGAGGCATGGCAGTTTGACCAGGGAGCGTCGGTGCTCTCAGGAAATACCAGCCCTTTCGACAGCACCTGTACCTGCGGCTTTCCGCAGGCAACGGCAAACATGGCGAGAGCCGCCAGCAACAGAATCTTTTTCATGGATTATCAGTCATATTTCCCGTCGAGGACATCTCTCACGGCCTCGAGATAACCGTAGCCGTTTTTCATGTCGGGCAGCAGGTAACTGCCCTCGACCCATTCGTTCCATGCGTTTATCATCATGAACCGGGGCTGGCCGGGATGCTCGTCCATATATTCCTTGGCCTTTGAAAGGAAGGTAGCGAATGCCTGGGGGGTGCAGTTGAACCGGGTGACGTCGTCCGCCCCCTTCGCAGGGAAGCGGGGAGTATCGTCCCAACCAATCGAGACGCAGGGGAAAACCGGGATGTCGAACACATCGTCCATCTGCTCCCGGATGGCTATGCCGTTCTGTCCATGGACAAGGTAGTCGGGGTCGAACCCGCCCATGTTGTACAGGGCCTCGCTGTCGATGCCCAGGGCGTCGATGACTTGCTGCATCTTATGGACCTTTTCGTCGCTCATAAACGAGCCTCCTCCCCCCGACTCCTGGAGATGCAGTCCGGGGAAGCCGGCCTTGACCACCTCCCCACGCATGTATGCTACTGCCTTGGCCGCCTGCTCCAGCGAGCCGAAACTGCGGATGAAATTGTCGATGGAAAAAATTCCCAGGACGGGGCAACCGTCAATCTTCACGTATTCCGGCCGGGTGAAATACTGGGAAATGATGCGGTCCGTCACTTTCTTGAGAGAGTCCCAGTCCACATCCGGGCTGAAGAGGCGGTCCGTGTTTTCTCCCCATTTATGATAGTTCCAGTAGTTATAGGCGACGTCGTGGTTCGCCCACATGATGTAGAAATTCATCTTGTCATGGTTCCTGGCCTTCAGGAAACCGTCGTTCAGGGCGCTCTCGAGATAGGGGCCGCTGTATCCGTCCTCCGTCGTGTACCAGTACCAGTCGTAGATGAAGGTGTTTATTCCGTATTTCAGGGCAGTGTCTATCCATTTTTCCACCACTTCAGGGTCATTGTCCATCTCATGGCCCCAAAGCGGCTGACGGGGCTGGTAGTGGCCTGGGAAACGGGGGTTCCCTTTTTTGATGACCTCCCATTCCCCGATGCCCTCTTCCCACAGCCACTTATGGGCCAGGGAGTCGTCGTGGCAGGATGGCCAGACATAGGCACACACATAGGTTTTGCCGGTCTCTGAGGTTTTTGTGCCGTTTCCGGTGCCGCATCCGGCCAGTGCCAGGGCTGCAATGATGGCGGCAGACAGGAAAGTCTGATTGACAGGTTTCATATCTCGATTATCGACGTGAGAATAAATAAAGCTATCGTAAATATAAGCATTTTCTCTTACCTTTGCGGCCTTATGAAAAAGTCAGCCCTGATAATTTCCATATTCCTCCCGCTTGCGGCCGGAGTCCCCTGTATTGCGCAGGAAATTGATGAACAACTTGAAGGAGTGGTAGTTACCGCCAGTCGCCTGCCTGTTTTCCTGGGGCAGAGCGCCCGCATGGTCACGGTGTTGGACAGTCTCGCGATATCGTCGATACCGGCCACGAACATCAATGACTTGCTGAAGTCGGCCGTGGGTGTTGACGTCCGCCAGAGAGGTCCTGAAGGAGTCCAGACGGATATCAGCCTGCGCGGTGGCACATGCGAGCAGATCGCCGTCCTGTTGGATGGAGTGAATATCGCGGATCCGCAGACCGGGCACAACTCGGCCGATTTCCCGGTCCCTGTCTCCGAGATCGAACGGATTGAGATTCTCGAGGGTCCCGCCGCCCGTACTTACGGCACCTCTTCGTTGCTTGGGGCCATCAACATCGTTACGCGGAAACCTGTCAGGCGTGGTGTGGAAGCCCGTCTGGAAGGTGGTTCGTACGGCCTGGCGTCGGCCTCGCTTTCCCTCAGGACGGCAGGGCGGCGGATCGGCAATTCCCTTTCCGCCGGGTTCTCGCGCAGCGACGGCTATACCCGTAACAGCGAAGGAGGGCGGAATACCGATTTCAAGGCCGTGAAGGCTTTCTATAAAGGCAATGCAGACATCGGGGATTTCCAGCTGAGCTGGCATGCAGGGGCTTCCGTCAAGGATTTCGGCTCTGCCACCTTCTATTCTCCGCGATTTGACGACCAGTTCGAACACACGGGAAAAACCTTCCTAGCAGTCCAGGGGCTTTCTTCAGGTTTCCTTCATTTCCGGCCCAGGGTGTATTGGAACCATGGCGAAGACCGCTTCGAGCTCTTTCGTTCAAATCCGGAGGCCTACCCTTTCAACTACCACAGGACCAATGTCGTCGGGGTGAATCTGGACGGATGGTTCGAGACGAGGGCCGGAAAGACCGCGTTCGGAGCTGAGCTGAGGAATGAAGACATCATCAGCACGAACCTCGGAGAACCCCTGGACCGGCCCAGGAAGGTAAAGGGCCGGGATGGATATTACAGCGTGGGACTCAACCGCACCGACATGAGCCTTTTCCTGGAGCACAATGTCATCCTGTCCCGCTTTTCGTTTTCCGGCGGGGCGAGCATATCTCGCAATACCGCCGGTGGCGGAGGGTTCCGTATCTACCCCGGAGCGGATGCCAGTTTCAGGATAACGCCGGGGCTGAAACTCTACGCATCGTACAACAGTTCGTTGCGCATGCCCTCTTTCACGGAACTCTATTATTCGGTTGGAGGCTACAAGGCCGACAAGAACCTCAAGGCGGAGAAGATGCAGTCCGTAGAGGCAGGGGTGAAGTATCTCGCCAGGGGAGTCAGGATAGTCGGAGGGGTGTATTATCTCGACGGGACTGACCTCATCGACTGGATACGCGACACTTCAGGTCCTGACGCACCTTGGCGGTCGGTCAACCATGCCCGCATCAAGTCCCTTGGAGGAGAGATCACGGCGCGGGTGGAACCGTCCGTCCTGATGGGAAGGGCGGGTTTCCCGCTCAGGAGTCTGTCTGCAAGCTACGCCCATACCAGACAGGACAAGGAAGCCGAGCCTGGCATCCAGTCATATTACTCCCTTGAATACCTCCGCAACAAGGTCGTGCTCCAGGCCGACATCGTCATCCTTAAGAGGCTGTCTTTCAATCTGTCATGGCGCTGGATAGACCGGGTGGGCTCGTACGAGGACTTCCCCGGAGGGAAAAGCTCGGGAGAAATCCTGTCGTTCAAGCCCTACTCCCTCGCCGACGCGAAGGCATCCTGGAATGGCGGGAAGTGGAGCCTGTATCTGGAAGCCGACAACCTTTTTGATACCAAATACTTCGACCACGGTAACATTCCCCAGCCCGGCATCTGGATCAAACTCGGCACCATTGTCAGGCTTTAGGGAAATCTGGCTGGCAAGTGTCATTGCCTGAGTCGGAATATTTTTTATCTTTGTATGATACCAACTAATTACCAATGAAAAAAGCAACCTTTTTCCTTATCGGCCTGGCCGTGCTGGCGGCTGGCTGCAAA
>CACXFP010000210.1 GCA_902766985.1 uncultured Bacteroidia bacterium
GTTCCCGTCGATGGGACCGAAATACCGGAAACCCATGTCTTCGAAGAGGTTCCCACCCCATCTCCTGACAAGGTTGGCCTTGGCGTCGCGGGTCATCTTCTGGAGCCTCTTGCGGAGTTTCCCTTCCCCGAGCCTGTCCCAGATCCTTTCCTTGACCGTATTGTATTTGGCTGATGTGGTTATCTTCAGCAGATAGTCGTGCATTCCGCCCAGGTTGCGGTCGATGGACTGGTCATTGTCGTTGAGGATCACGAGGATGTCGGACTTGCCGGCACCCGCGTTGTTCATTCCCTCGAAGGCAAGACCTCCGGTAAGCGCTCCGTCGCCTATGAGGGCGATCACCTTGTCCCCCCGCCCCTGGATCTTGGCGGCTTCCGCGAGTCCCATGGCGGCGGAAATGGAGGTGGAGGAATGGCCTGTGCCGAAGGCGTCGTAGATGCTTTCGGCCATGACCGGGAAACCGCTGATACCACCTTTCTTCCTGTTGCCTTTGAAGGCTTCTTTCCTGCCCGTGAGGATCTTGTGGGCGTATGCCTGGTGACCGACGTCGAAGACGAACCTGTCGGCGGGGGCATCATACACGTAGTGCATTCCTACGATGAGTTCAACTGCCCCGAGGCTTGACGCCACATGGCCCGGATTCACCGAGCAGCACTCTACGATATACTGCCTTATCTCTGCGCACAATTCCCTCAGGCCGTCAATGTCGAGACCCTTGATGTCAGCAGGAGATTCTATCTTGTCCAGAAGCCTGTACATGCAATCTGTCATATTCTTTAGCCTGCAAAAGTACTACAATTTTGGGATATGAAAAAATTGGGTTTGTGGAGAAAAAGAGTTATTTTAGCATGATTTTGCGAAATAATTGAATTAAAACCGACAGCTATGGCAGAGAAAATCCGGAAATTCATCAATGATTATCCCGCAGCGAGGTGGGGCGCACTTATCCTGATAGCGTCCATGATGTTCTTCGCTTACATGTTCGTGGACGTGATGTCACCCCTCAAGAGCATGATAGAGAGTGAAAGGGGATGGTCGAGCACGGTATTCGGCACATATGCCGCATCAGAGTATATCTTCAACGTCTGCGGCTTCCTTATCATCGCCGGAATCATACTCGATAAGATGGGAGTGAGGTTCACAGGTGTGCTTTCAGCGTCCCTGATGGTTGCGGGAGCAGTGATCAAATACATCGGTATTTCCGCGTGGTTCCAGGACACTGCGTTCTGCGCCTGGCTCAATTCCTGGTGGATGGCCCTTCCCGGCAGCGCCAAGATGGCGTCACTGGGCTTCATGATTTTCGGCTGTGGCTGTGAAATGGCCGGCACAACGGTTTCCAAGGCCCTTGCCAAGTGGTTCAAGGGCAAGGAAATGTCCTTGGCCATGGGTATCGAGATGGCTATCGCCCGTCTCGGCGTGTTTGCCGTGATGTGGATTTCTCCCCTTATCTACGGTAAGTTCGGGACCGTTGTCGCCCCGCTGGCTTTCTGCACCGCACTGCTCTGCATCGGCCTGATATTCTATAGCGTCTTCACCGTACTTGACAAGAAGCTCGATGCGGAGCTTATCGCTGCCGGCGAGATGGCTTCCGAGGCTTCCCCTGAAGATGAATTCCATATCAGGGATCTTGGCAAGATATTCTCCAGCAAGATGTTCTGGATCGTCGCCCTGATGTGCGTCCTGTATTACAGCGCTATCTTCCCCTTCCAGAGATACGCCCCCAATTTCCTTGAAAGGACCCTTGGGGTCGATGCCGAGACCGCGGCCCATCTGTTCAGTTTCTTCCCTATACTGGCGATGGCTCTCACTCCTTTCCTCGGAGGTTTCATTTCCTTCAAGGGCAAGGCCGCATCCATGCTCATGATCGGATCCATCATAATGGTTGCCTGCCATCTGAGCTTCGCCTTCCTGCTGCCGGCATTCCCCAGCAAATGGCTGGCCCTGCTGCTGATCCTTGTTCTCGGAGTATCCTTCTCCCTGGTTCCGGCGGCCCTTTGGCCTTCCGTGCCGAAGATTATTGACGAGAAGGTTCTGGGAAGCGCTTACTGCCTCATCTTCTGGGTGCAGAACATCGGCCTGTGCCTCGTACCGTTGCTGATCGGAGCCGTTCTCGACTTCACCGGCGGTTATCTTGTGCCGATGCTGATATTCTCTTCCTTCGGAGTCCTTGCCTTCTTCTTCACATTCCTGTTGAAAATCGAGGACAAGAAGAAAGGTTATGGCCTTGAACTCCCAGAGGTTCAAAAGTAAGTATCTGGAGTCAGTGTAAACCGGACGCTACCGTTCGATGGTGGCGTTGCGGTCGGGTCCCAGGGAAATGATAGAGATAGGAACTCCCAGGTATTCTTCCATGAATGAGATATAGTTACGGAAGGCCTCGGGGAAGTCTTCTTCACTGCGGATGCCCGTCATGTCCGTCTTCCATCCGGGGAATTCGGTGTACACCGGCTCCACTCCGGCCGACAGGTCGAACGGCAGCCGGTCCGTTTCTTTCCCATCCACCCTGTAGGAGGTACAGACCTTGACAGTGTCGAAACTGTCGAGGCAGTCGGCCTTCATCATGATCAGGTCTGTGACGCCGTCGAGCAGGACAGTGTATTTCAATGCGACAAGGTCGAGCCAGCCGCATCTTCTAGGACGGCCGGTGACGGCTCCGTACTCATGGCCGATGCTCCTTATCTTCTCTCCGGTCTCATCGAACAACTCAGTAGGGAACGGACCGCTTCCGACCCTGGTGCAATATGCTTTGAATATGCCGTAGACCTTCCCAATCTTCGAAGGCGCTACTCCAAGACCGGTACATGTGCCTCCGACGGTGGTTGAAGAAGAGGTTACGAATGGATATGAGCCATGGTCGATATCAAGAAGGGATCCCTGTGCACCCTCGGCGAGGATGGGCCCTTCTTTTAGCAGGTCCTCGACATAGTACTCGCAATCCACGAGGAGGAACTTCCTCAGGAATTCAACTGCGCTCATCCAGTCCGCCTCTTCCGCTGAAGGATCGCAATCGTAGTTGAGGTCCTTGAGCTGCTGGATATGCTTGAACTTCAGTTTGTCGAACCTTTCCTTGAAATCCGGGGCGAGGATGTCTCCGACCCTCAAGCCATGACGGCTGATCTTGTCGGTGTATGTTGGCCCGATACCCCTCAGGGTCGAGCCGATCTTCCCTTTGCCTGCAGCGGCCTCGAAGGCCGCATCAAGGAGCCGGTGGGTCGGAAGTATAAGGCTGGCCTTCTTGGAGATGGCGATCTTGGCGACCGGATCGACGCCCATTGCGGCTACGTCGGAGCATTCCTGCCTGAATTCAATCGGGTCCAGGACGACTCCGCTGCCGATGATGTTCTTTGAACCCTCGCGAAAGATACCTGAAGGTATGCTCCTGGCCACGAAGGTCTTGCCGTCGAATTGCAGGGAATGGCCGGCGTTCGGCCCCCCCTGGAACCTTGCAACGACAGGGTATCTGCCTGCAAGTACATCCACAATCTTCCCTTTGCCCTCATCGCCCCATTGGAGACCGAGGACCACGTCTATCTTGTTGCTCATTTTATGATGTATGGGATTATCAGAAAGGAAGGTCATCGCTGGGCTCATCCTGGAAAGCCTGGGGGTTGGACTGGAGGGGTTGGGCCGGTTGCACGGGAACCTGCTGCGCAGGACTCTGGACTGTAGGCTGGGCCAGGGGAGCGCCCGTGGCTCCGGGATTGTCGTTCTTCTTCCCTAGAAGCTGGAGGTTGTCCACCTGGACTTCCGTGGTATATCTCTTGGCTCCGGTCTGGTCTGTCCAGGACCTTGTCCTCAGACGTCCTTCGATATAGAGCTGCGTGCCTTTGCGGATGAATTTTTCGGCTACGTCAGCCGAATTCCTCCAGGCCACGATGTTGTGCCACTCAGTGTTCTCACGGAGCTCTCCGCCCCGGTCCCTGTATCTCTCAGTGGTGGCCAGTGTGAAAGTCGCCACCTTGGTATTCCCTGTCGTTCCCTCGAGGTAACGTATTTCAGGGTCACGTCCGACGTTACCGATCAGCATTACTTTGTTAAGACTCATATATGGTTGTTTTTAGTTTCAAAAGGCACGGTTCCGTGCAACCCTGCAATATACGCAATTTCCGCGACACCGGCAAATCAAATCATCCGTTCAAGCTCTCTTTCAGCATGGCGCTGAAATCAGGCTGCTCCCCGGTCATCAGGCTGTATCCGGTCAGGGCCTGGTAGAGATGCCATCTGCGTCCCGGGACGTACTGGCAGCCTCCTTCCTGCATCTTCAAGGCCGTATCCCCTGAGCCGAAGGCGGGAGTCTTGTAGTTGGCTTCGAGCAGGACTTTGCCCGGGCGGTTGCTCTCATACCTGTCCTCACCCTGGAAGTCCTCCACCGTAAGTCCGGCTATATCTTCGATTCCGACGGGAAGGGTGTATATGACAAGGTCGCATTCCCGGACAGATTCCTTGAAATCGGATACCGGGACACACAGGAACCTGTATTCGGGAAGCGCATCCGCAATTGCGGCCGCCCTTTCGGGAGTCCTGTTCATCAGGGCTGTGGAGTATCCCAGCTCGGCGGCCGCGACGGCTGCTGCTTTCCCGGCCCCGCCGCATCCCACTATGAGGGCCTGAGGCTCCTTGCTGTAGATGTTCATCAGGTTCTGGCGGAAAAACTGGTGTATCTTTATGTATGCCTCCGTACCGAAGTTCCTGTAGAATTCGGCCACGATTCCGGGGTAGAGGGCTTCGGCGACGCTGAGGACGATGCCGGTGAAGTCGGAATTGTGAGCCTCTATGCCTCTTGCCGTTTTCACCAGGAGGTTGGTGGCCTTGATCTTCATGCAGGGCCCCGAGACTTCGCCTTTGCCTTCTGCAGCTAGCCCCAGAACCTTCCTGAAGGCGTTTTCCTTGAAAGGGGCAGTCACGTTGACAGCCTTGTATTCCGACAGGAACCTGTTCCATGATTTCTCGAAATCGCTGCCTTCGATCAGGTCGTAGTCGTATTTCCCATCATATCCGGCCTTGAAGATCGCCGGACTCCTCGACCCTTTCACCGGGTCTCCTATGATTCCGAATTTTTCCATGGTATAAAGTTATGATTTTTTTCTTTATGAAACCCTCCGCGGACAATAAGAAAAATGCTGAAACCGGAAAAAAGACAAATAATCGTCGCGGATTGTCTTCAGGCCGGAACCATGTGGCTGCGACGCGCTTAATTTTGCGGATGAAAAACTTCGAACTATGGAAACAAGAATCATTTCGGGCCTGGCAGCCCTCTGTCTTACACTGATATCCTGTGCCGGTCCGTCAGAGGACGGGGCAAACGCCGATCCGCAGGATGCCGTCCGGCTTACGTGGAGCCCGGTCCTGGCCACGCGCTCGTCTTTCTCTGGAGGGGAAGGTGAAGTAAAGTCTTATGTGATTGCAGCTTACAATCTTGAGGACGGAATCCTTGCAGACTGCGCGGCAAATTCCTCATCAGGCTCTTCCACTATCTGCGTCTATTCCGGCAGATATGAAATAATGGTCATCGCCAATCTGGGCCTTGGGGTCGGGAACATTCCTCGGAAACTGGCGGACATGAAGGAACTCGTATGTGAAATCCCGTCATACGGGTCGTCGGGAATCTTCCCCAAAGGGCTTCCCATGGCCGGATCGACCGTAAAGGAAGTATCCGGGAGCGGAGATATATCCGGAGAGATCGTCCTTTCCCGCCTGGTTTCCAAATATGTGTTTTCCTTCAAGGACGGAGGGGTGGACGGAAAGCCGTCCACCACGGGGGATGATCTGGGATATAGGATAAAGTCGGTCAAATTGCTGCAGACGGCGAAGAGGTGTTCTCCGTTCTCGGATTCCGGTTATGCCGCCTCGTCTTCATCAGATATCCTCTCCGGTGGGGACAAGGCTTCGTCTGCGGACATCAGTTCCCTGGCCTCAGGGGGAAGTGCGGTGTTCTACGTGCCGGAAAACATGCAGGGGGTATATCCGATCAGCGGGGAATGGAACAAGGCTTTTGACAATCCTGTCCTGTCCAAGGTCCGGGACCGGCTTACGTATCTTGAGGTGGAACTCTCTTTCCCTTCGGGCAACAAGTGGGGGATAAGCGGGAACGTGACCTACAGGATCTGCCTCGGGGACAATGTGGTGAATGATTTCAACGTAAGGAGGAATTCATCCTATGAGGTGATTATGACGGGTACGGCCGACGGCCTGGGCGTGGATTCATGGCGGGTTGAGGACGGCAGCAGCAAGCCTGTTATTGATGCTTCCGTATCCGGGGCCGATTATCTGGCGAGGAAAGGAACCCTGACAGTTTCAGGCTGGTCCGGGATGACGGCTGAGATGAGGAATTCGGTCAAGGTGTCCGTTTCGGATCCTTCTGCAGTGAAAATAACTTCCTCCGGGAACGGGAAATACAGCCTGGTTCCGTTGAAGACCGGGTCTTATACCGTCAAGGTGGAGGGAATACTTCATGGAACAGCTGAGATACCCCTGAAGGTCTCGGCGCCCGTCCTGTCTCTCAATTCATCTTCATATTCGGTCACTGCATCTGCAGGGGCGACTGTCAAGGCTTCTTTCAAAGATTCGAAGGGGAAGGCCATCACTGATTTCGATGCGGCTGCCTATGCCTCGCTGCTGAAACCGTCCATCTCATTCAAGACCCTTTCCGGCGTAATGGTCGCCTCGGTTTCTTCCCAGGGGAATTCCTCGACGACCTGGACCGTTTCCGAAGGTGACGGTTACCTCGCCACTCCGCCTTCGACACCGGGAACCGATCTCGGCTCAATGCACGACATGACATTTACCGATCTTGCTGAAGGCCGCCTATCCTGCCTTCTCCCGTACACCGGCCTCAGGTTGGGTACGATATCCTATGCCGGGGAAATCGTGGTGAAAAGCCCTTCCGCCGCGGTCGGGAAAGCTATCGCAGACCTGAAGGCTACGGCGGAAGCAAAGTTCATCGCCAAGTCTGACGGCATGGTTTATGACGGAATAGGATTCTCGTATTCGTACAAGTCGGGCAGCGGATGCAACGTTTCGGGGTTCCAGCAGTCCTGCCAGGACCGCAAGGCGGGGGAAATGTCCCTGTGGTTCGTGAATGGCGACAAAGAGGTCTGTGTCGGGAAATTCGAATGCCATGTCCATGCTACGGTAAGGTGCCATCACCAGTACAACGTAAATGTGATAACAGCTTCAGATAGAGATGGGTTCGATCCTTCCAGCGTTCCCGTTTCAGGAGTGGCGGTTGATTCGGGGACGACGACCGACCAGTCCTCCACATTGGGCGCATTCGCGCATAATCCATTCTGGTTCATTTATTTCTATATCGATGGAGGCGACGTCTACTCTCATGTGACATATTATGCAGGAGCCTCCGGTTCAGGCCTTCTGTCTCCTCCAAGGTTCAGCCAGACCCTTCAGAACATTCAGAATGCGTCCGCTTCGTACCATAAATGGGAAGGGGCCCTCATCAATGCTGAAATCGTTTCTGCAATCAGCAACAGCGTGGGAGGGCACAGCATTTCCTGTCCTTATGAAGTCCTTCCATACAAGATGGATGCAGCCCGGTACAGGTATCAGGCTTCAGCACCCAGGATATTGAATATCACCAACCTGATACAGCCGGTGCTGGCGATAGGCACGACGACCGAATACGATTCGGATACGGGGAGGAACATTTTCGTAAACTACAAGACCCCTTTGGGAGGGAAGACTGCGGTGCTCGGGGATCCTGATGGCAGCGGGAATGCCTGTTGCAAGGATACTTACCTCGGTGAAAAGGCGATCAGGATGCAGGGGGCCGACAAGACCGGCACCTTCGACGGGAAGACCGCGTCCGACGGCAAGGGCTACTGGTGGCTCCATGCTTCGTCCGAGACTTACCAGCTCTACTCACGTTCCACCGCAAGCAACCCGAGCACGGGAGAGTCGTACCGGTTCGTTGAGATCAAGTAAAAGAATATCTCTGCAAACGTTTATTTTTCTTGGAGATTGGTTATATTTGTAAATGAACTGACCAATCTCCATGAAAATAATGAAACGTATTCTTTTTTGCATCGCCGCTCTTGCGGTTTCCATCATCCCTGTCTTTGGAGGAGAGGACCCTGATAATGACAGATGCGACCCGAATCTCACCGCTTACGGAGGATACGGCTATCTGGTTGAAAATACTTCCAAGGCCGCCGTATGGTGGGCTGAAGGGGCATACAAGGTCCTTAAGGATACACCCCTTCCTTCATCCAGGTCCAAAGGGATAAGAGTCTCCTCCGCAAGGAACGAGTCAGAATCATTCATCGTTGTCGTGAATCCAAAATCGGATCTCTGGGACGTGAAAGTGGATATCGCCCCCTGGAAGGGAGGTGCGGGCGAGCCTTTCGGAGAGAAAATCCGCAAGGTTGAGTATGTCAATGTTACCATGCCCACCGATTACCGCGGATGGAGAGGAGAGTGGCCGGATCCGCTGCCTTTGTATGAATCCCCCCAGACCCTCGGAGCGGGGGAGAACCACTCTTTCTGGATTACTATCAAGACCCCTGAGGGCAAGCCGGCAGGAACCTATACTTCCACCCTTACCCTTTCAGACAGTAACGGATGGAGGGTGGAGATTCCCATTTCCCTGAAAGTCTGGGATTTCACCCTGCCGAAAACCCCTTCCGTGCGTTCCAGTTTCGGACTTTGGGGCCATATCTATACCTACGACAACCTGACCACCCCCGAGCAAAAGGAGGAAGGTTTCAACAATTACATGAAGTCTTTTGCGGAACACCGGATTTCTCCCACCTATCCCATGGAGCGTCATCCTGTCAAACATACGGTGCATGGGGTGAACTGGGAACGGGGCAATTTCGATTCCTCTACCAAGGTTGAAGGAAAATATTCGTATGTCGTCAGTGACAACTCATATTCCGCCGGCGTGGAGGCTGTGTATAAACCTGGACTGGTCCCCGTAACGGCCGGGAGGAAGTACACGTTGTCCTTCTTCGCACGCAGCGACAAGGAAAACATTGCCAATGTGATAGTCGAGTTTTACGACAAGGATGGAAAACTCCTGCCCTTCAGGAATTCTTTCCTTGAGTTCAAAGCGCTTCCGACGTGGGAGAAACACACCCTGGATGTCGATGCGTACGATGATTCCGCCGCTTATGCCAAGATCCGCCTGCTGGCAGCCAATAACATAGGACTCGGGGAAGCCGTCGGCAAGACCTGGTATGACGACGTCCGCCTGGTGGATGACACGACAGGGGAGAACATATTCCCCGACGGGAATTTTGAAGTCAATCTGGACGATATCGGGGTCACCCTTGACTTCACGGACTTTTCCGCGGCGGCGAAGTATTATTTCGATGAATTGGGATTCAATGCTTTCCATATCAGCCTGATGGGGCTCGGAGGGGGAAATTTCCATTCGAGGAACTATGGCTCTTTCGCCGGTTTCCCCAGCGGCTCTCCAGAGTACGAGAAACTGATGGGGCAGTACCTGGTCCAGATGGAAGAAGGCCTGCGGGAGTGCGGTATGCTGGACAAGGGCTACGTGTACTGGTTCGATGAACCGGGAAGCAAGGAAGATTATGACTTCGTCCGCCGCACGCATGAGATGATGAGGCGTCTTGCCCCCGGAATCCATACCTTCATTACGGAACACAAGAAAGAGTTCGACATCTCGGACGTTACCGACATCAGCTGCTCGGTCTGGCCCGTTGACCTTGAAAAGGTGGCAATGGTCAACTCCCGAGAGGGAAACGAGTTCTGGAGCTACCTTTGCACCGGACCCAAATCACCTTACATCAACCTTTTCATAGACAGCGACGCCATCAACATGAGGCTCTGGCTCTGGGCATCGTATATGTACAGGCTCAAGGGTATCCTCATCTGGACGTCATCCTATTGGAATTCCCCGGAGGCCTCTCCTTCAGGCGTACTTCAGGATCCCTGGACCGAACCGATGAGTTTCACTACGAGTTACGGCACTGCAAACGGCGACCAGAGGCGCTGGGGCAACGGAGACGGCCGCCTGTTCTATCCTCTGAACCGTCACCCGAACGAGGACAGGGAGACTGTATATCTCGGAGAACCGGTCCCTTCGCTGAGACTTGAGATCCTCAGGGACGGTGTGGACGATTATGACTACCTGACCCTTTTGGAAGAGGCGATTGCAAAGGCGAAGAATCCGCGAAGCCCGCTCGTGAGGGAAGCCAGGTCGCTGCTGACCCTCCCCAAGGATTATTACCAGGACGACAGGCATTTCTCCAAAGATCCCCGTTTCCTTATCCGGAGAAGGGAGAGGATTGCCGGACTTATCGAGAAATTAAGTAGATAATGCAATGAAAATCAGGAATTTGTTTTTGTCTTTAGCGGTTGGCGCCTCCCTTTTGGCTGGCATCAGGGCGGCAGGCCAGACCATCACCGTGAGGGATACCGTATACACCACCTACCCATATTCCGACCCGGATCCGGCCCCGTTCGGCGGCAGGATATATCCGTATTTCCGCTATGATGGCTATTCGGCGAAAAGCACCCGGGAGCACTGGCAGGAAGTGATATTGGAAAACGAATTCCTCAGGGTCAGGATACTACCGGCCCTCGGTGGAAAAGTCTGGTCGGTGTATGACAAGGTCGCCGGCAACGAGATGTTCTATGACAACGATGCAGTGAAATTCAGGGACATCGCTTTGCGCGGACCCTGGACAAGCGGAGGCATAGAATTCAACTATGGGATAATCGGTCACGCTCCTTCCTGCTCCTCTCCGGTGGACTGGAAGACCGTGAAGAAGGATGACGGGACGGTAAGCTGCTATATCGGTGTGCTGGACCTGCTCACAAGGACGCACTGGACCGTGGAAATCAGCCTGCCCGCAGGAAAGGACTGGCTCTTGACCAGGACTTTCTGGCACAATTCCACCGGGAAATTCCAACCCTATTATACATGGACCACAGCAGGGCTCGGAACCTCTGAGGATTTGAGGCTTATCTATCCTTCCTCATATTCCGTGAGTCATCATGGAACTATAGATCCTTATCCCATAGATCCTTACGGCAATGATATGAGGGTATATGCCCAGCAGGTGACCCCCGGGGCGAAATCATTCCATCCCGCCGGTTCCCATAAAGGTTTCTTCGGGGCCTGGTGGAAGGGGAACGACAACGGCATGATGCACCTGGCCGACAGGGACCAGAAACTTGGAAGGAAGTATTTCTGCTGGGCTCCAGGGGATGAAGGGAAGATGTGGGAGGAGCTCCTGACCGACAACCTGCCCCAGTATGTTGAGCTTCAGGCCGGAAGACTTTTCAACCAGAACGATAACGACAGTAATTTCACCCCTTACAGGCAGTTTTTCTTCACTCCTTTCGGAACAGATGAATACAGCGAGTACTGGATTCCCTTCTCCGGCACGAAGGGGGTGGGGGACGTTACCCTTCAGTGCGTGGCTAACGTAGTCGAAGAGGAAGGAGGATGGAGCCTGCATATATATCCCCTTCAGAGGATGAGGGGCCTCCTTTGTGCCCTGGACGCAGAAGGGAAGGAGATTTCTTCGTGGAATGTCGACCTGGGCCCCGCGGAACTGCTGGAGAGGAATGTCGGGTTCGCTCCTTCCAAACTGACACTTGACGGAAAGACTTTGTGGACACTCGACCAGGAGATCCTCGACAGGCCGAACTCCCTGCCTGAAGGCTATGACCACAATTCGGCTTCAGGCTCCTTCCTGCTGGGCTCTTCATACGCCGGACAGAGGGAGTATTCCATTGCCGAAAAATACGCTGACCGGGCTCTCGAGGCCGATCCCAACTATGTACAGGCTTTGGATCTCAAGGCAATGCTCCTTCTGAACAAGGGGGATTGGCAGGGGGCCTTCGACTATGGCAACAGGGCTCTATCCATTGACCAGTACGATGCCCGGGCCAACTATATCTCCGGCCTGGCGGCGGTTGAACTCGGTAAGAAGGCTGACGCCCTGGACAGGTTCGAGATAGCGGCCATCACCTCCGAACTCCGCAGCGCCGCGCAAGTGCAGCTCAGCCGTATCCATTTCGTTTCCGGGGAACTGGAGAAGGCTATGGGATATGCTGAGAGGAGCATAAGGGGCAACATGCTCAATGTCACCGGAATCGAGATGGGGTATCTCTGTGCAAGGGAGGCCGGCGAGGCGGGAAAGATGCAGCTTGACCTGTATCTGAAAGAGATAGAGGCAATGGATCCGCTCTGCCATTTCCCGGATTTTGCGAGATTCCTTTCCGGAGAGATTCCGGCGGAAGAGCTCTCTTCCGGCATACGCCAGGAGATGAAGGTTCAGGAGTATATCGAGAATGCTCTCTTCTTCGAGAGTCTGGGACTGCGTGATGATGCGGTCAGGATCCTCCAGGCCTGTCCCGGACGGAATGCCCTTACCGACCTCTGGATTGCTTATCTGAAAGAAGATAAAGCCATGATACCGTCGGCCGAGAGGGCAGGGCTCGATTTCGTTTTCCCCTTCCGTACCGAGAGCCTGAAACCGCTTTCCTGGGCTGTGGAGAATGGGGGAGGATGGCAGAGCCGGTACCTCCTTTCCGCTCTTCTGTCCAGCCTGGGTCGCAGCCGTGAGGCTTTCGACCTTATAAAGGACATTGAAGACTGCGGATATGCCCCCTTCCATATCCTGCGTTCCAGGATCGGGGGTGGCCTCGAGGATATGAAAAAGGCTGTGGCAGAGGACCCTTCCCAGTGGAGGTACGGCCGTGATGTGGCGGAAACCTTGCTCCGCCAGGGTGATGCTTCCGGAGCGGCGAAGGCTATCGCTCCGTATTATCTCAGGGATAAAGAAAACTTCCACGCAGGTTACCTTTATGCCGAAGCCCTTGCTGCCGACGCGAAATGGGCGGAGGCCGACAAGGTGCTGAAGGACATAGTGATCCTTCCTTACGAAGGTCAGGGAAATTCCCACAGGCTCTACCGTCGGGTAAAGCTCCGTCTGGCCGCCCTGGCATTGGATGCCGGAAAAGTCTCCAGAGCTTCCAGGTTCGTGGAAGAATCCAGGCTATGGCCGCATAATCTAGGTGTCGGCAGGCCTGTGGATGCAAATGAGGATGCTGAAAACTGGATGGCTGCCGTGATCGCCGCCCGAAAGGGGGACAAGGCGGCTGCCGGTACCCTCCTGGGAAAGATTCAGGAAGGGAAGGCCGTCTGGCAGGAAGCCTTCAACGAGGCAGCCTCCGGAAAGAAAGTATCTGCCTGTTCCATCCTTGACAAATATGACCTTGGAATATAGAAAAGTTGTAAGTATATGAAAATCAGAACAGCAGTATTACTCGTGGCCGCTTCCGCCCTGGCCTTTTCATGCGGCGGACGCAAGAGCCTCCTTCAGTACGCGGACCCGTTCGTAGGGACTGCATATACCGGACATACCTCACCCGCGGCCGCCTTCCCTTTCGGCAACATGCAGCCTGGGCCCCAGACCGGCAACCTCGACTGGGAGCACTGTTCGGGATACGTCTGTGAAGACACCCTTATGTGGGGGTTTACCCAGAATAAGATGAGCGGGACGGGAGTGGGGGACCTCGGAGACATCCTCATGATGCCTTTTGCCGGCACCCCGGAGCGCCCGGATTACAAGTGCGTGTTCGACAAGGCGTCGGAGAAGGCCTCTCCCGGTTTCTACGGGGTGAGCCTTCCCGGCAACAAGGCCCGGGCCGCCATGACCTGTTCCCCGCACGTCGCGATATACGAGTTTGCCTTCGATGCTCCTGGAGCGTCGCTGTATGTGGATTATCAGAATGCGATAGTCGCTACCGGCGGTTATGAAAGGTTTCAGGGGCGCGTGCTTTCCTCCGAATACAGGAAGGTCGATGACAGGACTTTTGCAGGTGACATGAGGACCACGGGCTGGGAAGACAAGGGAGTGAACTATATCGAAAGGGACGTGCATTACGCGGTTGTCTTCGACCATCCTGTAGTTGAGGAGATAGACGTGAAGGACGATCCCTCCATGAAGGCTCCCCGCAGGGTTTACAAGTTCGACATCGCCCCCGGAGGGAAGCTTCTCGTCAAGGTGTCAATCTCGTCCGTCAGCAGCGAAAACGCCCTGGAAAACATAAACAGGGAAATGCCTGGCTGGGATTTCGGCGGAACCCTCGCCAAGGCGCAGGCTGCCTGGGAGGATGTGCTTGGAAGAATCTCGATTGAAGGAAGCGATTTCCAGAAAAGGAACTTCTACACATCGATGTATCATCTTTTCCTCCAGCCTAATGACATCGCCGATGTTAACGGGCAGTACAGGGGGGCTGATGACGCTGTGGCCACCGCGAAGGACGGGAAGTACTATTCGACCCTTTCCCTCTGGGATACCTTCCGTGCGGCCCATCCCCTTTACACCATCGTGGCCCCGGAAATGGTGGCCCCGCTCGTAAATTCCATGCTCGAGCACTGCGATGCGCAGGGGTATCTTCCCATCTGGCCCCTTTGGGGACAGGAAAGCTTTTGCATGATAGGCAATCACGGAGTCCCCGTAGTCGTGGAGGCCTGCCTCAAGAAATTCCCCGGAATCGACAGGGAAAGGGCCTATGAGGCCGTGAAGAAATCCCTTACCGTCAATCATAAGAATTCCGACTGGGACATCTACGACAAGTTTGGCTACTATCCCTTCGACCTCGTGAAGGTGGAGTCCGCGTCCAGGACGATGGAAACCGGCTATGACGACTACTGCGCGGCCCTCCTGGCGAAAGAGCTTGGCAAAGAAGATGATTATGAATTTTTTATGGCGAGGTCGCACAACTACAGGAACCTTCTGGACCCCGAATCCCTCCTCATCAGGGGCCGTGATTCCGAGGGGAACTGGCGCACACCTTTCGACAAGTTCCAGATTTCCCACGCCAGCACCCATGGAGGAGACTACACGGAAGGCAATGCCTGGCAGTACACCTTCCACATGCAGCAGGATTTCGACTGGATGGTCGGGGCCCTCGGCGGGGCCGACGCTTTCGCCACGAAGCTGGATTCCCTTTTTGTCCTTACAGACACATCTGAAGCAGAAGGGTTTACAGGTGATGTCACGGGCCTTGTCGGCCAGTACGCCCATGGCAACGAGCCCAGCCATCACGTGATCTATTTCTATACGATGCTGGGAAAGCCGTGGAAGGCGGCGGAGCTGGTTCGCAAGGTGTTTGATGACTTCTACAAGCCCGTGCGTGACGGCCTCTGCGGCAACGACGACTGCGGCCAGATGAGCGCATGGTACATCTTCAGCGCCCTCGGTTTCTATCCCGTAAACACCGTCAGCGGGGAATTCGTCATCGGGGCCCCCCAGATTCCCCAGGCTGTCGTGAATCTGCCCGGAGGGAAGAAGTTCACCATGAAGGCCCATGGGCTCAGCCCTGAAAATAAATATGTCAAGGGTGTCAGGATTAATGGGGAACCTGTAACAGATTGGTGTATAAGCTATGACGAGATAATGTCCGGATGCACCCTCGAGTTCGAGATGGGAAAATTATAGAGGGCAGCGTAATTCTGTAATTTCAAAATAGATGACACATGTTTAGAAAAGTACTCCTTGCCGCGCTTGCGACCATCGCCATCTTTATGTCGTCCAATGCGGCGAAAGCATCTCCAAAAGATATTGCCCTCAATCCGGATGCTTTAGGCTGGGCGAGGACCCATTTCAGGAAAGGTGTCCTTCCGCCTTTTTCATTCAAGTACGGCGGAGTAAGTTCGGATTCATTCCTGAAAAAGTGGAAATGCACCACCGCTGCCGATGAAAACGGGAATACCGTAGTCACATACCGGGACCCTTCAACCGGTCTGGAAGTCATCTGCTTGCTGGAAGTGTTCCCCGATTTCGACGCGGTGGAATGGACCATTTCCCTGAAAAACGCCTCGGGAAAGGACACACCGGTCATCAGTGAATTTAATGCGGCTGATTTTAAATTGGTTCCAATAAAAGGAAGAACGGGTTTCACCCTTAACCACATCAACGGAAGCCTGGCGGCCACCGATGATTTCGCCCCGCATTACGACACTCTCGAGGAAGGCGCCGAAGTCACGTTCGGCCCTCAGGACGGGAGGTCGTCGAGCGGCCCGTTCCCCTTCTTCAACATCCTTTCGGGACAGGACGGGAACGAGGGCGTCGTGATGTCCGTCGGATGGAGCGGCCACTGGAAAGCCGGCTTCCTCCGCACCGGAGAATCCGGTCGCGAAAAGCTTTCAGTCAAAGCCGGTCCGGGCCGTTTCAACGCATATCTAAAGCCCGGAGAGAAGGTCAGGATGCAGAAGATATCCCTTATGTTCTGGGACGGAGGCGACGGACCGCGCAACATGGCCGGGAACAACAAGTTCCGCCGGTTCATCCTCAGCCACCACAGCCGCAAAATCGGTGGCAAGACGGCCATGTATCCTCTTTGCGGAGGACTCAACTGGGGTGACCCCGCTCCTCTCAACGAGTATACCGGAATGACTGGAGAATATGCCAAGTTCCTTGTTGACAGGTATTTCGACTTTGATATCCGGCCCGATGCCATCTGGCTTGACGCCGGATGGTACGAAGACGCCGCCGACTGGAGGAACGGACGGCACTGGTCCAACTCGGTCGGCACCTGGAGGGAAGACGCAAAAAGGTTCCCGAAGACCCTCAGGGACGTCACAGACCACATCCATTCCCTCGGATACAAGATGATGGTCTGGTTCGAACCGGAGAGGGTGGTCGCCGGATCGGAGATTTTCCGCGAGCACCGCGGGTGGCTTCTTGAAAAACCCGGTGACAAGGACACATACCTTTTCAACCTTGCCGACCCCGAGGCCTGTGCGTGGCTTGCCAAATACATAGGCGACTTCCTGGAATCCAGGGGCATAGACTATTACAGGCAGGATTTCAACATGGATCCTTCCGCCTACTGGGAGGCTGCCGACAGTCCGGGGCGTGAAGGTATCACCGAGGCGCACTACATCGAAGGTCTCTATGCCTACTGGGACGCCCTGCTGGAACGCTTCCCGGGGCTTCTCATCGACAACTGCGCCAGCGGAGGCCGCCGCCTCGACATCGAGACTGCCGGCAGGAGCGCTCCCCTCTGGAGAACCGACTACGCGTACGGAGAGGTAAACGGATACCAGAACCAGACATACGGATTGTCATGGTTCTTGCCCATGAACGGTACCGGTGTCTATACCACCGACACCTATGGCTCCCGCTCCTCATACAGCTCGGCCATGGTCATGAACTACAAGCTGACCGACCACCATTTCTCGTTCCTTGAGATGAAGCGTGTCCAGGACGAATACCGCATGATTCAGCCGTATTACCTTGAAGATTTCTATCCGCTGTCTGGCATATCGGACATCGCCTCGCTTAAGAGATGGATTGTCTATCAGCTGCACAGGAA
>CACXFP010000211.1 GCA_902766985.1 uncultured Bacteroidia bacterium
GATGAAAGCCGCCGGAAGGTGGAATTACGAAACTGCGGAATACAAGAAAATCTTCTAGGCTATGACCGGTCTCTGCGGGAAAAGGATCATCTTAGGTAGCGGTTCTCCGAGAAGGAGGGAGCTGCTCCATAGCCTTGACATTGATTTCATGGTAGATACCGGTACAGACTTCAAGGAATCGTTCAATACCGGACACCCCGATGGTTTCGTGCCCGAAAGGATGTCGGATGGCAAGTCCCTGGGTTTCCACCGCCCCCTGGAAAAGGATGAGATACTGATCACTGCCGACACGATGGTATTCTGCGGGAACGAGATGATGGGCAAGCCCAGGGACAGGGCGGATGCCGTCAGGATGCTCAAAGACCTTTCCGGAAACGAGCATCAGGTCATAACGGCCGTCACGATCCGCTCATGCGACGGGATGAGGAGTTTCTCAGACATGTCCAGGGTGTGGTTCAAAGATTTGACAGACGAAGAAATAAATTATTACATAGATACTTACAAACCCTACGACAAGGCCGGGGCCTATGGATGCCAGGAATGGATCGGCGCAATCGGTATTTCCCGGATCGAAGGGTCCTTCTACAATATAATGGGATTTCCCGTCCATAGGGTTTGGGAGGAATTGCACAGGTTCCTGGAAGGATAGACATTGATGCAACTTATATGAGCAACACCAAAGAACGACTTGAATCCCTCGATGTACTAAGGGGAATTGATATGTTTCTCCTCGTTTTCATCGAACCTTTCTGCAGATCCCTGCTTCGGGCCGTGGTTCCTGACCCGCAGTCTCACTGGCTCTGGCACTTATTCGACCACGTGGACTGGCACGGCTTCTGTTTCTGGGACATGATCATGCCTCTGTTCATGTTCATGTCGGGGATTACCATCCCCTTCGCCTTAGCAAAATACAGGGACAGGAAAGCGCCTCTTGGGCAGTTCTGGAAAAGGATTTTGAAGAGGTTCATCCTCCTCTTCATCCTGGGAGCCATGGTCCAGGGCGGGCTGCTTGACTTTGACATCCACACCCTGAGCCTCTATTCAAATACCCTGCAGGCAATTGCCGTAGGCTATGTCGTAGCTGCCATCCTCTTCGTCTTTACTCCGGTCAGGTTCCAGTTCGGTGCAGCCGCCTTCCTTCTCGCCGGTTTCGCCGCCATCGTGGCAATCTTCGGTGGCAACAGCTACGAGGTAGGAAACAACCTCGTGGAAACCATCGACAAGAACGTTCTCGGCCATTTCCGGGACGGTGTCGACTGGGTTGACGGCCAGTATGTTTTCAAGGATTACCACTACACCTGGATATTAAGCTCCATGAATTTCGCCGTTACGGCGATGCTTGGGTGTTTCACCGGAATGGCGCTAAGGAAGCAAGACTGGGCGCCCATGAAAAAAGTCCGCAACCTGCTGATATGCGGAGCTTTGATGATTGTGGCTGCCCTGCTTCTCGATCCTGTCCTCCCCATCATTAAACACATCTGGAGCAGTTCCATGACCCTTCTGTCCGGAGGCATTTCAATCATGGCCATGGCCGTCACCTATTATCTGGTGGACGTCAAGAAATTCAACAAGGGTCTCGACTGGCTTAAGTATTATGGAATGAACGCCATCGTCGCATACTGCGTCTATCACCTGGTCAATTTCAGCTCCATCCCTACCTCCCTCCTACACGGGACCTCCCATCTTATCGGCAGCTGGTATCCGTTCCTGATCTCGTTCTGCTGCCTGCTGATCCAGTTCCTTATCCTCAGGTACCTGTACAGGCATAAGATTTTTATCAGGGTATAATCGACAAACCATCAAATCCATCATATCATGAAAACCATCTTCCGAAGTCTGTGCGCATTCTCTGCAGCCGTCCTTCTCATGGCTGGATGCTGCAACAACTCATCAAAATGGGTGTCAGGAGAATACAGCCGGCCTTACAAAGTTGAAAACGGGACCATCGTCACAAAGATACCAGAGCGTCCGGCGGGACAGGAAAGCGCCCTCGGCCTCACCGCCCCTAAGGTGCCGGTAGTACGCGTGGGATTCGTCGGAATCCGCGGTCGCGGGGCCGGCGCCATCGAACGCTGGACATATATCGACGGCACCAGGATAGTCGCCCTGTGCGACTATGAGCAGGAGGTCGCCGAGCGTCGCCAGAACATTCTCAAGGAAGCGAGCCTCCCTCCTGCCGTCCTTTACTGGGGACCGGAAGGATACAAGGAACTCTGTGAACGGGACGACATTGACCTCGTCTATATCGCAACCGACTGGAAGCATCACTTCCCTATAGCTAAATATGCCCTGGAACATGGCAAGCATGTCGTAAGCGAGGTCCCGGCCGCCCTTACCCTCGACGAAATATGGCAGTTGATAGACCTTGCAGAATCCAGGAGGCTTCATTGCATGATGCTTGAAAACTGCTGCTACGACTTCTTCGAGCTGAATTCACTGAACATGGCACAGCACGGAGTATTCGGCGAGATTATCCGCGTGGAAGGTGCCTATATCCACAATCTTACCGGCCTGTGGGGACATTATTGGAAGGAAGATCCTTCCAGCGTGATGGACTGGAGGATAGACTATAACCAGAAACACCGTGGGGACGTCTATCCCACCCATGGCCTCGGTCCTGTCGCCCAAGTGCTCAATATCCATCGCGGCGACCGCATGAAAACACTCGTTGCCATGGACACAAAGGCCGTAAACGGTCCGGCTTGGGTAGCGGAACAGACAGGAAAACCCTGCGAAGATTTCAAGAATGGACAGAATACGACGACGCTCATCCGCACCGAGAATGACAAGGTCATTGAAATCCAGCACGAAGTTACGACTCCCCGCCCTTACAACCGGCTCTACCAGCTTGACGGCACAAAAGGCTTCGCGAACAAGTATCCCGTTTCTTTCTATGCGATGGAAAAGGATCAGTACGAATCCCTCGGCCTCAAGTCCGACAAGTCGTTCGGTCACGACGACTTCCTGCCGGCAGAAGAAAGGGCCGCCCTTGAAGCCAAGTACAGGCATCCTATCGTAACGAAGTACGAGGAGGTTGCGAAACGCGTCGGAGGGCATGGCGGAATGGATTTCATCATGGACTGCCGTCTCGTGTACTGCCTCCAGCACGGACTTCCCCTCGACATGGATGTCTATGACCTCGCAGAATGGTGCTGCCTGGGCGAGCTGGGCGCCATGTCGATGGACAAGGGGTGCCTCCCTGTAGCCGTTCCTGATTTCACCCGAGGCAACTGGAATGTAAAGAACGGATTCTCACATGCTTATGCATCTCCGGAGGAAGAAGCTGAAGTTGAAAAAGCCTCCGCCGATTTCACAGCCAGGCTCAAAGAGGAAGGAAAGGC
>CACXFP010000212.1 GCA_902766985.1 uncultured Bacteroidia bacterium
ATCCGCGAAAACAAGCCGACGGACTCCCCCGCATGCTCCTTCGTACTCACGGGGTCGCAGGTAAATGCCATGAAAAGCATTTTCAAGGACAGGCGGTTCTTCTACCGTCTGGTCGAACATTTCCCGATCAGGGAGCCAGAAAGCAAAATCATCGCGGAACATATCGTAAAAGGCTTCCTTTCCGGTGGCAAGGTCGTGGACAGGGAACTGATCCTGGGCGTCTGCAGCCTCCTGCGCAACAACATGTGGTATATAAACCACTTCTCCTCCATCTGCGACTACCTCACCAGGGGATATATCACTGAGCCGATGCTGATTGAGTCCCTCGGCATCCTGCTTTCAATCCATGAACCCAGGTTCAAGGCCACGATGGACGACCTGACGACCTTCCAGGTCAGTCTGCTCAGGGCTATCGTAGACGGGAAAAAGAAATTCAGCTCCGCTGACATCATCAAAGGATACGGGCTGAACTCGTCGGCCAACGTACGGAGGCTGAAGGACGCATTGATGAAAAAGGAAATCGTCACCTTCGATGATGAAGACAACCCTTCCATTATCGATCCCCTGTTCGAATATTGGGTGAAAAAGTATTATTTCAAGATTGAAGTCTGATGGCAAGAAAACACATCGTTGTCCTCACGGGGGCAGGAGTCAGCGCAGAGAGCGGCATTTCGACGTTCAGGGACAGCGGAGGTCTCTGGGATAAGTATGACGTGAACGAGGTGTGCTCCATAGAAGGATGGGAGCGCAATCCCTCACTGGTGCTCGAGTTCTACAACGCACGTAGAGCCCAGCTCCGCGATGCCAGGCCGAACCCGGCCCACTACGCCATCGCCTCCCTGGAAAGTTCCTATGACGTCGATGTCATCACCCAGAACGTGGACAATCTCCATGAGAGGGCCGGGAGCACGAGAATCCTTCACCTTCACGGCGAACTCACAAAAGTGAGGCCCGAGGACAGCTACTGCGACAGGGATTCGTTCTCCACGGAAAACGTGATCGACGTAGGATATGAACCGGTCCGGCTTGGAGACAAGTCCCCCGGAGGTATCCAGCTCCGCCCGCACATCGTTTTCTTCGGGGAAGCCGTTCCCAATATCGTCAAGGCCATTGACCTGGTGGAAAGCGCCGACCTCATCCTCATCGTAGGGACTTCGCTCCAGGTCTATCCCGCCGCCGGACTGTACAGGTACGCCCGTCCCGACATTCCAATCTTTATCATAGATCCTAAGGAGGTCCCGGTACATGACGGCCGCATAACCCACATCACGGAGGTGGCTACGAAGGGTATGGAAACCTTCTCGAAGATTCTGGAAGAGAAAAAGTTTTGATTTAATCAAAAAATATATATCTTTGCACCCGCTTTGAAAAAGGAGGTGTAAAGACATCATGATCATAGTTCCCATCAAGGAAGGCGAGAATATCGAGCGCGCCCTCAAGAAGTTCAAGAGGAAGTTCGAGAAGACCGGCGCCATCCGCGAAATGCGCGCCAGGAAGAATTTTGAAAAACCTTCCGTTCTCAAGAGAATCGCTCACGAGAAGGCTGTCTATGTCCAGCATCTCCGTCTTGAAGAAGAGCAATAAAAAAGACCTGCGTTTGCAGGTCTTTTTTATTGCTCTTGAGAATCAAGATTGAGGGGGCAAACCCCCTCAAACTCGTTTCTAGGCCTCGTCCCACTGCTTGCGGAGAAGGTCCACCGCAGCAGAAAGAACGGTCTTCGGATCCCCGACCTGGCCGCATTCAAAACTCACATATTTGTCATATCCCATTTCCTTGAGGGCACGGAATCCGTCGACATAGTTGTCGAGGGGACCGTCCTCGCCGGGAGTCTTGCGACGGCCGCGGCTGGCGATGTGGACATGCTGGAGATACTTCGTACCTGCAGACCAGAATGCGCCGTAATCAGAGGTCTCTTCCTTCATATGCCAGAAGTCACCCATGCATTTCACACCTTCACTGTCGGCATCTCGGGCAATGGCGGCCGCATCGGCTACAAGCCTCATGTAGAAGCATTCTCCGCGATTAAGGGGTTCAAGGATGACGGTAGTTCCGTTCTCACGGGCGAATTCTCCGAGGTCATGGAGCTGCTCGCACAGATAGTCCCTGGTCTCCTGGGTATGGGGCTTGCAGGGTTTCTGGCCGTTGAATGCAGGGACCATGATGACACCGGTGGAGCCAAGCTTTCCGGCAGCTACGATGATTTCCCTCATGGTGGTGTCGAAGAGTTTCTTCACAGCCGGATCTTCGGCAAGTATGAAACCTTCAAAACCTGCGCAGATGGCAGAAACCTTCACCATCCTGCCTTCAAGGGCATTTTTGATTTCGTCAACCCTGGCCGCCAGTCCCCTGCCTCCGGGCTCGAAACCGGTCACGCCGAGGCTCTCGATGAAGTCGAGTTTCTCCTTCAGAGTCTGTCCGGGAGTAAGGCCTTCCTGGAAAGAGAGGTTCAGCGTACGCGAATCTCCGGCTTTCTTCTTTCCCTCTCCGGCGTTGGAGCAGGAGGTAAGGGAAAAAGCCGATGAAGACAGGGCCAGGGCTGCCGCCCCGGCCATACTGCCTTTCAAAAAATCTCTTCTATCCATAATCCTACCTCGTCTGGTTGCCCTGAGGCGTACCGGGAATGGCTACTACATACTTGGACATATCCATAGGGCCGTTCTCGAGTTTTTCAGGAAGATAATCCATGTCGGCGGCGCTGATTTCATCCCAGGTAACTTCCTTTCCGGTATAGGCGCTCTCGCGGCCCATCACTCCGGCAAGTGAGGAAATGCCCGTGTCGGTAGCCTCGTCGTGAGCCTCGCCGCGACGGATGTGGTTGACCCAGTCAACGTGCTCGAGGACATAAGGATTGGTCTGGGTGTGGGCAGCCTTCTCAGCCTCCCCGTCGAACGCCCAGAGCAGGTTGCCCTTAAGGTCCTTGATGGTGTTGTCCTGGCTGTTCCAACATCCCTTGGTACCCTGGACGAACTCGCTGACATTGTTGGCGCAGCCGTTGATCTGGCGGCACATGCTGTGCAGGTGGACATCGTTCTCGAACACGAAATCGATGCTGAAATTATCGTACTGGTCACCGGTGAGCCTCCTCTGGCGGCTTCCGAAACCGACGGCCTTCACGGGATGCTGGCCGGTCATCCACAGGAACACGTCTATATTATGGACATGCTGCTCGCAGATATGGTCTCCGGAGAGCCATTTCCAGTTGACCCAGTCGCGGATCATGGACTCCATGTCGCTCTCGCCCGGCTTGCGCTCGCGGCACCAGAGCATATCCTGGTTCCAATAGACGTTTCCGCCGGTAATCTCGCCTATGATGCCGTCCTGGATAAGCTGGAAGGCCTCGACATAATTGCGCTGGTGATGGCGCTGGACGCCGGTAACGACGCTGAGTCCCTTGGCAACGGCCTGCTTTGCGGTGGCCATGATGGAACGGTAGCCCTTGGAATCCACGGCGATGGGTTTCTCGAGGAATGAGTGGACACCCTTCTCAGTGGCGTAAGCGAACATCATGGGACGGAATACGGGAGGAGTGGTCATTATAACCATGTCGACTCCGGAATCGATGACCTTCTTGTAGGCGTCGAAACCTACGAAACAATGATCGTCGGGCACGTCCTGGTTGCGTTCGCTCTTAAGTTTCGAGCGGAGGGACCCGAGCCTGTCGGCATATGTGTCGCCGAGGGCGGTAACGGTGATGCCGTCTGCCGCATCGAGGAGGTTCATGATGGCGCCGGAGCCACGTCCGCCGCAGCCGATGACGCCAGCCTTCAGGGGTTTGCCGTCAATGGCCTTGTCTACAAGGTCAGGAACGTAGTAGGTACCCTTCTCGCGGAGGGGAAGCGATCCCTTTTTCCCGCACGAAGTAAGAACCGCGCTTCCTGCCAGACCGGCGGCTCCGATCATGGCTGAGTAGGAAAGGAAGTCTCTTCTGTTAAGTGTCTTGCTCATAAAGTGGTTTTTATAAATTGGTTAATAATATCATTTACATTTGGATCCCTTCCGGGACTTCGCACACGACCCTGAATCCGATGCCGACGATATCCGAATACCACCAGATGCTCTTGGGATTCTGGGGATCGGTAACAAGCCATTTGTCATGCTCCGTGTGGGAACGGGCGGCACAGCGCACCTCGGAAGGAGAGGATTCGAAATTTCCTCCCCTGACGACATGCTCGGTTCCGGATTCCGGTCCCTTGGGATCCCTGACGGCTCCTCCGGCATAGGCGTCCGCCGCGTACCAGTCTGAGCAGTACTCCATGACGTTTCCGAGCATATTCTTGAGGCCGAACGGATTGGCTTTCATTTCTGAAGGAAGCGACGTGCGTCCGTCGCTGTCTCCGGCATAAACGACATAGCTGTCAAGGGTGTCCGTCTTTGCAGGGAACAATTTCCCGAACAGGCCTTTCCCGCTGAGTTTCGCAGGGTCGCCCTCGAAGAAATAAGGGGTATCCGTGCCTCCCCTGGCGGCATACTCCCATTCGGCTTCCGTCGGCAGCCTGTATTTCTTCCCTGTCTTGAGGGAAAGCCACTGGCAGAATGTCTCGGCCGAATAATGGGTCATGGTTATTGCGGGAAGCGAACCCTTGCCCCAGCCCTGGTCCGGAGAACCGAAAGGAGGGGTGGGACCGCTGACGGCATCCAGGTCCGGACGGGAGTTGTTCGCATAGATAGCCGAAGGAGGCGTGCGGCCTTCCGACATGGTCTCATTGTAGAAGGACCAGAACTGGTCCCAGGTCACTTCATACCTTCCCATGAAGAAAGGAGACAGGGTGACTTCACGGACCGGCCCTTCATCCCCGTTGCGGCACGGCTCAGAATCCGGGCTCCCCATCATGAACGTACCGCCGGGAACTGCAACCATCTCTATGGATGCAGAAGTGCCTGGAACCGTTTCGACGAAGTCAGCAAACCTGTCCACAGCCGCGGCGGTTCCGTAGATCTGCCCTCCGGAAACTTCAACCTTGCCGACCATCTGTTCATGCTTGTAGTTCGGATCGTAATGGCCGGCATCAAGGTGACAGCTGATGCACTGGAGGTCCAGCTTTTCCTTGTTGTCTTCGTAGTAGAGATGGGCAGTGATGCCTTCGTCGGCGATACCGTCCGGGAAGAGATTCTGATGGCACTCCTCGCATGAAGAATTGAACACGATCCCCTTTGCATGTGCTAGTTCCCCCATCTTTGCCCAGTTGATCTTCTCCCTGTCTTTCACGAGGTAGGCCCACATATGGGATATGCCAAGACGCATCTTGGTCGTGGTATGGGCGAGCGTGCCCTTGGGAGGAAGATGGCATGCGGCGCAATCGGTCACCGTTCCGCTGCCGTTGTTGTGATGGACAGACTGCTTCCAGCTGACGTCGGCATCAGTGTGGACATGGCATGAAATGCAGTAGTCATTGGTGGATGTCTTTTCCATGGTGTAGTTGAAACCCACCATCAAAGATCCGAGGACAGCCGCGCATGCAAGGGCCAGCAAAAGTATTACCTTCCAGTTTTTCATCCGACCTTGGTCGAAAAGATACCAATTCTCGCAAATTTAAGCATTTTTGGAAGAATAGACAACACTCTTTTTATATATATTTATCTTATATTTGTCATTATTTGATCGAGGACATGGAAGAGTCTGCGAACGTAAAAAACAAGGCTGCGGGACGCCCGGTATGGGAGAAGATCATCAGATGGGTGGTCTTCGGCCTGACGGGCCTGACCATCCTCCTACTGTGCTGCCTTCAGATAGCTATGAGGCCTTCCGTCCTTAAAGGAGCGATAGACAGATATGCTGCCCCGTACATAGACGGTTCCCTCTCCGTGGGGAAGGTGAAGGCATCGGTCATCAAGAGATTCCCGAACGCCAGCGTAACCATCGAAGACCTCCTTGTAACCTATCCCCACGAAAAGTTCGCCGAATGGGACGGCAAAGGCATTGACAATCCGTTCAGGACAGCCGGAGCCGGAACCGAAGGGACCGATACCCTGCTCAGCGCCAGGAAAGCCGAGGTGGAGATCAACCTCATGAAAGCCCTGAAAAAAGAATTCCATATCGGCCGGGTATCCTTGGAAAAAGCCAGGGCCTTCGCCCATATGTACGACTCTACGACCGCCAACTGGAACATACTTGGGCTCTCCCCTTCTTCCGGGAAGGACACCGCTGACGCGAAGTTGCCCGTCATCTCTGTCAGCAGCCTGACCCTTAAGGAAAACCCACTGGTGGTTTTCACCGATATCCGCGATACGCTTTTCGGTAGGCTGGCCTTCGACAATCTGGACTTCAAGGGCAGGATTTCAACATCCGACCTGACCGGTAGCAAGGTGGATTTCAGGCTGGACAGTCTCTCCCTGCTTGGCAGGACACCTTCGGACACCGTTTCACTCAGGCTCGACCTCCTCTCTCTGAAATCCCGCCACCACATGATGGACGTAACCCTCAAGGCTATGGCCGGACTGGGCCTCAACAGGCTTGGAATGATTAACATACCTGTGGAATTCACCGGAAACGCAGGGCTCGTCCCTCCGGAAGAAATACTTGGGAAAAAGTTCCGCCTGCCCAGGACCGGGAATCCCCTTTCCCGCCCCGCCGTATCTGTCAGGGACATGAAACTGAAGGTAGCCGCCATTGAACTTGGCGGAGAAGCGGACGCCGTCTTCCTTGGGGACAGTACCTTCCTGAAGGCTGGGGCAACCATCGACAGATGCAAGGTGGGCGACCTGATATCATTCCTCGGAAACAACATCCCTTCGCTCAAGATGTTTTCCACTGACGCGGTCGTATCGGCGGATGCGTCTTGCAACGGATTCCTGAATACGGCCAGGGGCACACTCCCCGACCTGAAGCTCTCCGTCAAGGCTCCGAAATCGGCGATAAGGTTCAAAGGAATCGACGAAACCGGCTGGATGAGCCTGGACATCTCCGCCGGAACCGGGGAAAAGGGAAGACTCGAAGCCAGGCTGGACGAGGTACATCTGGGGATTCCCGGCCTTGACATCGACCTGGACGGAACCGGTGACGACATACTTGGTGATGATATTAGGCTCAAGCTGGACGCACGTGTCAACGCCTCTCTAACAAGCCTTTCCAGAATGATTCCCGACAGCCTTGGCATTACGGCGGAAGGGACCCTGTCAGGAAAGGTGAAGGGCAACCTGTCCAAGAAGGACCTTGCAGGCATGGAGGCCCTCATGAATTCAGCCATTACCGCAGACCTTACCAGCCAGGGGATCAAGGTCAACATGCCAGGGGAAGCCCTGTCCGCATATCTTGGCAGGACCGATATCACCGTTTCCCCCTCTCCGGACGACGGCAGGCTCTCCCTCACGGCGGATATCGACAGCGTCAACGCCACCTTCAGGGAGAATATGTTCATAAGAGGCAAGCGGATTGGAATGGGTGCGGACCGAGGAAAGGACGGAGGTTATTCCGGGCACCTCAACCTGGCATCCGTAGCCATGATGGATATCGATTCCACTTTCCTGGGTTCAAGGAACATGAGGAACACTTTCAGGCTCTCCATGGACGGCGGCTCCCCCGCCAGGATCTATTTCAAGACGGACAACGGGACGGTCTCCCTCAGGACCGGATCCACCAGGGTCACCGCCCACGACGCGACACTCACCGCCAGTGCGTCGGAAGCCTCGAACGACAAAGTCTCCTCCCGACGCAAAGCCTTCCTGGATTCGCTGCAAAGGGTATATCCAGGCACACCCAGGGACTCTCTCATGAGAAAAGCAATGAGGGCGCGCAGGGGTCGGCCGCTTCCCGACTTCCTGTCCGACAAGGATTTTGCCAAGAAAGACATAGACCTTCGCCTCGGAGAATCCGTAGTCAACCTCCTGAAAAAATGGCATATAAAGGGAAATATCGATGTTTCAAACGCTTCCGTCATTACTCCCTATTACCCTCTTGACAATGAGGTAACGGGCATGAAGGGCTCTTTCGACAACAACAGCATCGGCCTTGAGAACCTTTCCGTGCGCAGCGGGCGCTCGGACCTCAGCGCTAAAGGCTCGCTGAAAGGTCTCAGGAGGGCCGTAATGACCAGACGAGGCGTGCTGGACCTGGACCTGAACCTGATGTCCGAGCATATCGATGTGAACGAGGCGCTCGCAGCCTTTGCGGCGGGTTCCCAGTACACCCCGCAAGACGGGAAGATAGCCGCCGACGAGAAACTGGGGGACAAGGAATTCAAGGAAAGGTTCGTCACCGATTCCCTTCCCCAGCCGGACTCCACCGCAAACAAGCTCATAGTCCTCCCCTCCAACCTCAATGCAAACATAAGCCTCCAGTCCAATTCGGTAAAATATTCCTCTCTCGACATCAGCTGGATGGCCGCCGACATAAAACTTAAGGAACGCTGCCTGCAGGCCACCAACGCCCTGGCCACATCGAACCTGGGAGACCTTTACTTCGAGGGCTTTTATTCCACCAAGACCAAAAAAGACCTGAAAGCGGGTTTCGACCTGACTCTGGTAGACGTCACCGCCGACAAGGTGATAGAACTCTTGCCGGCCGTGGACAGCATCATGCCCATGCTGAAGACCTTCAAAGGCACCCTGGACTGTGAATTCACCGCAACCTCGGCCCTCGACACGAACATGAACCTGGTGATGTCGACCATAAACGGAGTGATGAACATCGGTGGCAAGAACCTGTCCATGAGCGACAACAAGGTCTTCCACGACCTGGCCAAGACCCTCATGTTCAGAAACAAGGAAGACTGGAAGGTGGACAATATGCAGGTGAACGGCATCATCAACGACAACCTCCTGGAAATCTTCCCCTTCGTCCTGAAAGTTGACCGCTACACCTTCGCCCTGGACGGAATCCAGAACTTCGATGAAAGCTTCAAATACCACGTCTCGGTGCTGAGGTCGCCGATCCCTTTCCGTTTCGGGATAAACATGAACGGCAATTTCGAAAAATGGAAATGGAAGATAGGCAAGGCCAAGTTCAAGAACACCAGGGTACCTGTCTTCACAGCCCAGCTTGACACGATGAGGATCAACCTCACGGAATCCATCCACAACATCTTCGAGAAAGGTGTTGACGTAGCCCTCGACGAAGTCCGGAAGGATAAGGAAAAGGTGGACCAGCTGAAGGAGGAGATGAACTACTCGGCCGACACCGAGACGGAGGCTCTGGACGAAAAGGAGAAACAGGAACTGGAGGCGATCCAGTCCAGGGATGAGGCTGACGAGGATACCGTCAAGGACGGGGTACAGTCAGCGGAATCAGCGGAGAGTGCCGCCGAAAGCCTTTGATATATAGTTGTCCGCGCTCTGGCAACAGTCCCTGGAGAAGGACTGGGCCGTATCGATCAGGTACTTCCATTTCCCGGCATCGAGGCCGGAAAGGACGGCTCCCCTGTCCAGGCCGCCGGAAATAAGCCCGTAGGCTATTCCTGCATTGAAACTGTCCCCGGCGCCTATCGTGCTCACGGTCTTCACCTTCTCCACCGGGAAGGTCAGGCGGAGGTCTCCGGACAGCAGGCGTATGTCCCCTCCTCCGTCGGTCAGTATGAAATTCCGGCAGCGACCGGCGATGATCTCCCCGTACACTTTCTCAGCATTGCGTGTCCCGAAGGCCGTCTGAAGGTCATCCGTGCTGCAGCGCACTATATCGGCCCCGGATATGTTTTCAAGTATCGACGGGACGAGGACATCAAGTTCCTTAGCATGTGAAGGACGGAAATTCACGTCGTAGTATACTATAGCCCCGGCATTCCTGGCATCGGAAAGGAACTTTCTGATATGAGGCCTGTTAACAGGGTCTAGGGCGAAGAACGAGCCGAAAAGGACGACGTCGTCGGCATTGATCCGCGGATGTACGAAATCCTCCTGCCCCTCATGGACCTTTCCGAGGAAA
>CACXFP010000213.1 GCA_902766985.1 uncultured Bacteroidia bacterium
CATTCCAGGATAGAAGACCATATGATTTTGCCCTTATTGAGAGGAGAGAATAATGATGAGTGAGAAGGTAAAGACGATAATCGTGAGCCCTTCGCTGGTTCTTACAGGTGGCCTGAAGGCAGTGCTGGCGCGGAGCGAGTTCGTCGTGGAGGAGTGCTATACATCCGTTCCGGCAGAGACGGATGCTTCTTTGGTGCTGATAGATCCGGTAACGGCTGATTACAGTTCAGTCTTCGGTCTGGACGCTCCGGTCGCCGCCGTCATCCATTCAGCGTATGACAGGGAATCGCTTTCCCATTTTGACGTCGTGATCAATATCTACGATCCGACGCCGGTAGTGCTGAGAAAACTTCGGAAGATCGTTTCCTCGGCTCCCGGCGAGGATGCTCCGCCGGATGGGGGAGAACTTTCCCCGAGGGAGAAGGAAATCCTTGTCTGCGTTGCCAAGGGAATGCTGAACAAGGAGATTGCCTTCAAGTACAATATCTCGATCTTTACGGTGATGACCCACCGCAAGAACATATCGGCAAAGACCGGCATCAAGTCGATTGCCGGTCTCACCGCCTATGCCATCCTCCAGGGGATGATTGACATAGAAGATATAAAGTAGCTCCCCCTGTTATTTGATGTGTACCAGCTCGTAGTCGCGCGAGCCGTATCCGAGATGCTGCGCCCAGTAGAGGATACGGGTGCCGTGGCGTGTGATGATACGCTCCACGAGGTCGCGGTTGCCCGGATCGGAACTGGTGAAGACCATGTCCACGCAGGCCTGGTCGATTGCCACAGGGTCCAGGCTGGCGACGATCCCGACATCCTTCATCTTGGGCTCTGCGGGATGTGAGTCGCAGTCACAGTCCACGCTGAGACGGTTGACGACGTTTATATAGAGGATATTGTCTCCGAAGTGATTTACTATTGCGCCTGCGGCCTCGGCCATGGCGTCCTTGAATTCATCTATCCCTGCCAGTTTGGCATCGCTCCATGAATCCGGCTGAAGGGTGCGGTCCTTGCCTCCTGTGTGGATATATGCTTTTCCGTTTGTGGAGGCGCAGCCGATGGCCATGTTCTTCAGCGCTCCTCCGAATCCTCCCATCGCATGTCCCTTGAAATGGCTCAGGACGACCATGAAGTCGTAGGTGAGCATGTTCTTGCCTACGATGTCGTCTTTCAGCACTTTGGATCCTTCCGGCACCGGGATGGAGACTTCTCCGTCCTCATCCATTATGTCAACTCCGCCGATAGTGTTGAAGCCGTGGTTCTCAATCGTCCTGCGGTGGTCCGCCGTTTCCTGGCGGGAACCGCCGTAGGCCGTGTTGCATTCCACAATCCGGCCTCCTACAGTCTTGAGCAGGCCGTTGATGAGTTCAGGGTGCAGGTAATTCTCTCCTCCCTGTTCGCCAGTTGAAATCTTCACAGCCACCTTGCCGGTAGCCTTGCGTCCAAGCGCCTCATAAATCCTTATCAGGCTCTCGGGGGTAATTTCTTCGGTGAAATAAACGGTTGCTTTTTCTTTTTTCTGAGGGGCCGTGCCATTTGCGGAAGTGCCGTTGCCGCCGCAGCCAGTTGAAAGGATTGCCATAGCGATCAGTGTTATCAGTTTATTGGTCATCTGGGTTATATGTTTTTCTGTCTGCAAATTTATAAAAAAACTGAATTTTTCTTAGCTTGTATTGTGGTTTGGTACAAGCAGGACTTACCTTTGTGTCAGAAAAACGATAACAACGCTCAAAAAATACCAAGTCATGAAAAACACAGATTTCTCTTTGGGACAGATTGAAAATATCATTTCCGCTTCCAGCGATTTCGATGCCATAATGGGGCTTATGGATGACCTGGACCTGCATGTAGTCGATATTGTGAAGGCATAATTTGCTTTTGGGGCTGTTTGTTGCTATCTTTGGATTGGAAATAATCCGGTCTTTTAGATTATTAAAGCAATGAAACGTCTGATTTTGTTTATCGCTCTGGCAGCGGTCTGCCTTGCTGCGGACGCCAGGCCAGGAGTGAAAGATTCCAAAACGAACTATGCCCGTGAGGCTCTTACGCCCTATGTGCAGAGTGGGGTGCTTCCCGGTGCCATCAGCATTTTCTACAACAATGGGGTCCAGGAAACTTGCTGCATCGGATATGCCGACGTGGCGAGGAAACGTCCCATCAAGCTGACGGACGTATTCATGCAGTGCTCCCAGACCAAGGGATTCTGCGGGGTGACCATCGCCAAACTAGTGGAAGAGGGAAAAATATCACTGGATGATCCCGTTTCCAAGTATCTGCCTGAGTTCAAGGAACTTTGGGTCCTGGACGGGGAAAAGGACGGCATCAGGACGCTCCATAAGGCAAAAAATGTGCTGACGGTCCGTATGGTCCTTAACCACACCGGAGGATTCACTTTCGAGAGTGTGGCCAAGAGGGAAGATATTCCCGGCAGCGGGTGGTCGAAGGGAGCGGGACTCCGTCAGGTAGCCCTCATGGCGGCCGCAACGCCTCTCCAGTTTGAACCGGGCACCAGGGATAGCTATTCCAATCTGGGAATCGATATAGGTGCGGCCATTGTGGAGGTTGTAACCGGTATGAAGTGGGAAGATTACCTGAAGAAGGCGGTATTGGATCCCCTGGGCATGAAGAGCACCTGGATCATGCCTTCAAATAAGCAGCTGAGGCATATCATAGAGATGTACGACGTTCAGGAAGGAAAGCCTGCCGTGCATAAGCTGCAGAACGGCTGGATGCAGCGGCCGTACAACGATCGCTCTGTGGTGCCTTCTGCGGGAGCCGGACTGTGGACTACCGCCGAGGATCAGCTCAAGTTCTACAAGATGTTGATGAATCTCGGCATCGGCGACAACGGTGTCCGCATCCTGAAGGAAGATACCGTAAAAGAAATCCTGGCCAAATCCACTCGCCCTGAGGGAATGGGCGGTTATTCTCTGGGCTTGTCGGCTCCTGTTGAGGACGGAGAGAACGAGTGGTTCGGCCACGGAGGCGCCTGGGGCACCAACTGCAGCGTGAACTGGCACAAGAGACAGCTCAGGCTCTGGGTTGTCCAGATTAACGGCGGCCAGCCATGGAGCAAGGATATGGACGAGGCTGCGAAGAAGTTCTTCTCGCAGACCGTTGATTCTGACAATATTAGAGAATATACGGGAAGGATGAAGTAAGGGGTCCGACCCTCCGGTTTCAATAATTACCTTGTAATATCTACGTCCACAGGCCTGAGAAGATCTGATTTCCTCATGGCCTGCGGGTTTGTTCCCGGAACACCCTGGGGCACAGGGTATCCCATTTTGGCAAACAGTTTTTCCCAGTATACGGGCATGTTTCCCTCGGCATCCAGGAAATTCATAGGGGCGTTGTCAAAGAGGGGAGCGCCTTCGGGGCTGAGGTAGCTGTCGTGGACAAGCTCGGTGCAGTAGGCCGCTCCGTTGTCGGGCAGGAAGGCGCAGTCGTAGGGCTGGCCGACGTAGATCATGGCATTCTTTACGAACGCTTCTGCCCGGGAATCATTCTTCATGCGCAGTACTTCGAAGACAGGGTAGGAACCGTCCCTCAGTGTGAAGTCCGTCAGGAAGGTGTCCAGGGGATAGCGGTCCACACCGTGCTTGAGGGTGGCGTCGATTATCCAGGTCTTGCCTCCTTCAACCTCCGCTATCGCCACGTGTATATAGTTCAGCGCGCTGCCGTCTGCCGTGGATGAGGTGATGGCGCTGCTCATGGAATCAGGGTCTGCATCGTAGTCTTCAGGGATTGCCACGAATATGAGGTCGCCGGTCTTTAGGGTCTCTTTCCTGTCGCAGGAAACGGCCGAAAGGATAAGGAAGAAAAGGATGACGAATGTGATTTTTTTCATGCCCTTGTTTCTTTTTATATCGGTATTCCCTGCAAAATAAACAAAAATCCATTATATTTACTGAAATAATCTACCAATCATCATGAGCAAACTCCACCTTATCGACCACCCGATGATCCAGCACAAGCTGACCATCATGCGTAAAAAGGAAACCGGCAGCAAGGATTTCCGTGAATTGTTGAACGAGATATCCCTTCTTATGGGATATGAAATCACCAGGGACCTTCCGCTGGATGAGATCCAGATAGAGACCCCTATGGGGGAAATGGTCGCCCACAGGGTGGCCGGAAGGAAACTTGCCATCGTTCCCATCCTCAGGGCCGGACTCGGGATGGTGGACGGTCTTCTGACATTGGTACCTGTCGCCAAGGTCGGCCATATCGGACTATACCGCAACGAAGAGACTCATCAGCCCGTTTTTTATTATTGCAAACTTCCCTTCGACATCCAGGAAAGGATGGTCATCGTGACCGACCCGATGCTCGCGACCGGAGGATCCGCTAGCGACGCCATCGGGATGCTTAAGGAAAAGGGCTGCACCAACATCAGGCTCATGTGCCTCGTAGCTGCTCCTGAAGGAATAAAGAAGGTTCAGGTAGACCATCCGGATGTGGATATCTATACGGCGGCCATCGACGACCACCTCAATTCCGACGCTTACATTGTTCCTGGCCTGGGTGATGCCGGCGA
>CACXFP010000214.1 GCA_902766985.1 uncultured Bacteroidia bacterium
AACCAGTACGACTTTCTGGACCTCAACACCCTGAAAGGCAGATGGACCCTTTTCAGGAACCGTAATTCAGTCTCTTCCGGCTCCCTGATGTTTGCCTGCGCCCCTCATGACACGGTGGCGGTCGTGCTTCCGGTCAAGGCGCCCGGGAATCCCGGGAAAGACGTATGGACCCTTAAGACTGAATTCACTGATGCTGCAGGGAGGGAGGTTTATGAACACGAGATCAGCCTCGCTTCCGATGAAACCCTTTCTTCGTTCAAGCAGGATATAATCGCAGCCCTTGACAGCGGCGCCGAGGGGTCCGTCCTGGATCTTGTACCCCTTGTAAGGACCGGCAGGGTTCCCATGCTTGCCGATGTAACGGTAAGGGACAGGCATTTCGGAGGGAAAGACTATTACTGGGATCCCTTCCTCTTCAAGGCAAATGATGTGGAAGTGAGTGAGGAAGACGGTGTCGGCAGGGTTCGGGCGACATACTGGAGGAATTATCCTTATGTGACAGAGCGCCTGGATGCGGAATACAGCTTCCACAGACTCGGAGGCGGGGCCTATGATATGGAGTTCAATGTCGTGCCCGTGACGGCGACGGGGTATTTCCTCGAGGCCGGGGTGTCCTGGGCCCTTCCCGAAAAAGCGTCGGTATTCCGGTGGATTGGAAACGGGCCTTACCCTGTGTGGCCCGACAAGGCCGGGAACGGGTATTTCGGCATACATGAGAAGATAAAGGGAGACCTGGACTTCAACGGCAACCGTACGGGGGTACAGGTCGCGGTTGTGACCGATGCCAAAGGGAACGGCCTTGCCATCCTGGCGGACGGAGCCGATATTTCCGCAGAGGTCCTTGGAGGACGTATATATCTGAGTTATAACAGCCTTGTGGCCGGAGTCGGCCATAAGAAAACTATAGGGGCGGAAAATTTCCCTGCCGGAGATGTGGAGTCTTTCGGCGGCAGGCTGACGGTGGTACCGTTGAGGGAAGGCTGCTGGCCGGAGCCTCTGGAGAGGGTCTTCGGCAACCCGGCCCCTGGCCGCGCCCCCGTCAATCCCTTCTGGTACAGTTATGACTGGACGATGTAATTACAAGAAAAGAAAGGACAACTTCATATGAAAAGATTTCTGATCGTTGCGCTTGCGTGCGTGTTCGCTGCCGTTTCTGCGGCCGCTTATGACGGGAATGACTGGCCTGAACAGTCTAAAGTGGTTAAGATCAAGTCTTCGGCTGACGGAGAAATCCAGCTGGCGAGGTTCTATGCGGCCAAATCCAAGGCACCGCGTCCGCTGGTCGTGCGACTTCATGCCTGGAGCGCCCATTACGACGTTCCGGAGAGGCCTCTTTTCGAGCAGCTCATAAAGGAAGACGTCAATTTCATCAGCCCAGACTTCCGGGGGCCCAACGAGCGTCCCGAGGCCATGTGCAGCGACCTTGTCCTCAGTGACATAAACGATGCGATAGACTATGCCATCGCGCACGGGAACGTGGACGAGAACGAAATCCACATCATCGGCGGCAGCGGAGGCGGCACGGCCACGCTCTTCTGCTACATGAAGCTTCAGCGGAAGATCAAGACCTTCACGGCCTGGTCTTCCATCACCGACATCCTTGACTACTACTATGCCTGCAAGGGCCGTCCGCAGTATGACCGTTATTGCCACATGATAGACCAGGCCACATCCGGTGTAGAGCGTGACGGTTTCACTCCATACCTCGACAAACAGGAAGCCATGAGGCGCTCTCCCATCCTTATGGACGTCCCCGTCGAACTCCGCAAGGACAGCAAGCTCTTCCTGTTCCACGGCATCCATGACGGAGGCACCTCAGGGGACGTTCCCTTCACCCATACGCTTCGTTTTTTCAACAAAGTTGTCGCTGCCTTTGACGTCACCGCCAAGGACATAATGTTCACTGATACCGAAATGCTCCGCTGGATGGAGTGGCAGATTGTCGGAGAACCCTTCGTCAGGGAGGAGCAGGAGGTGCTGGTGAAACGCAACTACAAGGACAAGGTGATAGTCTGCCTTATCAACGCCGGACATACCATGGTGGCGGGCCACGAACTTGATGCCTTCCACGGAATCGACCCCCTGATGCCCCGGAATCCGAATTTCTTCTCTAAAATTGACTAACTTAGATCATCGTTTACCATGAAACTATTCTGCACTTTCTGCCTCTCTTCGGCCATCGTGCTTGCTGCGGCATGCGGCAGGACTGGAGATGCCGTCTCCGAGAACCTGCCCGACGTTTTCCCGAATGTGTTGGAAGGCGGCATAAATCCCAATGTCCGCGAGGTCTGCGACGATACCCTCAAGACCCATATACTTACCCCTCCCGCACCGGCTGAGCCCAGGATCCACGGGCCCAAGGTGTACGGTGAGCGTCCTGGCCGTCCCTTCCAGTACAGGATCCCGGCAACCGGAGAGCGCCCGATGACATTCTCCGCGGAAGGCCTTCCCCATGGACTGAAACTGGACGCAAGTTCCGGAATCATAACCGGAAAGGTCCGCCGCAAGGGGACATGGAACGCCACGCTTAAGGCAGAGAATGCGAAGGGATCCGATACCAGGCCTTTGAAGATTGTGATCGGGGATGAAATAGCCCTCACGCCTCCGCTGGGTTGGAATTCATGGAACTGCTATGCTTCCGGAGTGGACCAGAACAAGATTGCAGCCGCCGCAAAAGCGATGGTGGACAAAGGGTTGGCCGACTATGGGTGGACATATGTCAACATAGATGACGCCTGGCAGGGTATCCGCGGCGGGAAGTACAACGCCATACAGGGAAACAAGAAATTCCCCGATATGGACGGCCTTTCCCGCTATGTCCACGCCAAAGGACTGAAACTCGGAATATATTCTTCCCCCTGGACCATCACTTATGCCGGACATATAGGCAGCAGCGCTGACAATGCCGACGGCACCTACGAGAGGATCAAGGCCGGAATCTGCAATGATCTCTACAGGGTCACGAGGTATATGAACGAGGCGGATTCCCTGAAATTCGAGAC
>CACXFP010000215.1 GCA_902766985.1 uncultured Bacteroidia bacterium
AGGGTCTCCTCAATGGTGCGTTCAGCCTTCCAGCCGAGCTTCACGTTGGCAAGGGTGGGATCAGCCCAGATGGCCGTGACATCACCGGGCCGGCGGGGCGCATACTTCCAGTTGAGATTGATTCCGTTGACCTTTTCAAAGGTCGTGACAAGCTCCAGCACGGACAAGGGGCGTCCGGTGCCGACGTTATAGATTTCGTAATCCTTTTCCATCTTTCCACGGACCATCCTGTCGACCGCGCTGACATGGGCCTTGGCAAGGTCAACGATGTCAATGTAGTCCCTCAGGCAGGTTCCGTCAGGGGTGGGGTAGTCGTTGCCGAAGATGGACAGGCATTCACGCTTCCCTATGGCCGTCTGCGTGATATAAGGGACGAGGTTGTTGGGGACACCGCGCGGAAGCTCGCCGATCAGGGCGGAAGGATGGGCTCCTATGGGGTTGAAATACCTCAGGGATATGCCTTTGATCTCGGGATAGGCCTTCACGGAATCCTTCAGGATGTCCTCGCACATCTTCTTGGTGTTGCCGTAGGGGGATTCAGCCTCCTTCCTGGGAGTGGCCTCAGTGACCGGAAGCTTTTCAGGCTCGCCATAGACCGTCGCCGAAGAAGAGAACAGGATGTTGCAGCCTCCGTGCTTCCGGGCCACGGAAAGGATGTTCATAAAGGAGACGAGGTTGTTATTGTAGTATTTCAGGGGTTCGGCCACTGATTCGCCCACAGCCTTAAAACCGGCAAAATGGATGGCCGCGTCGATATGGTAATCGCTGAAGAGCTTCTCCACGGCAGGAAGGTCGCAGAAATCCATTTCCACGAAGGGGATGTCTTTCTTCCCCGTAATCTTCTTGACTCCCTCGAAACAGGTAAGGTCGCAATTGGACATGTTGTCGGCCACGACCACGTTGTAGCCGGCCTCGATGAGTTCTACGGTCACATGGCTGCCGATGAAACCGGCACCGCCGGACACCAATACAGTTTTTCTGAACATCGTTTCAGTTGTTTTAAGCGCACAAATATACCAATTAATTGAGTATTTTTGTGCAATGTATCAAGTTTCCATGAAGAAGACACTGACATTCATCGCCGCCCTGGCCATGGCCCTGCAGATCCACGGAGCCGCACCTGTGAAATCCGGCCTGCAACGGCTGCTCGACTCGCTGTCCAGCGCCCAACCCCTTTCCGAAGCGGTCTGGGGAGCCTGCGCCATGAGACAGGACGGCAGGGCCGTCGCCTCCTTCAATTCCACAATGAAGATGATTCCGGCTTCAAACCTGAAGATAGTCACCACCGGAGCTGCCTTCAAGGCACTAGGCGCCGGATTCCGGTTCGAGACCTCGGTGGGATACAGCGGCAGCGTTGAAGACGGGACCCTGGACGGGGACGTTTACATCATAGGAGGAGGAGATCCTACTCTTGGCTCGGAAGACACCATCTCCCTTGCCAGAAGCGTGGTCCTCAGGAGGATGAAGGACATGCTCGCAGGCGCCGGCATTTCCAGGATAACCGGACACGTCGTCGGAGACGGTCGTTTTTTTGACGGGGAAAGGGAGTCCGGTTCCTGGCTGTATGAAGACATAGGGACCTACTACGGCACCGGCGGTGAAGGATTGAGTTATTACAAGAACACCCAGGATTTCCAGGTAACGGCCGGAAAGTCTGTAGGAGACTCCCTTACGATAAAGACCGTCTACCCGTTCACTCCCTGGATGGAATGGTACATATCCTGTAACACTGGCAAGGCCGGAACGGGAGACATGCTTTACCTCTACACTTCCGACCTGGCCCCCATAGGGGAACTGCGCGGGACCTTCGCAGTGGACAGAGCACCCAAAACCTTGAAATGCAGCAACAAATACCCGGCATACACCCTTGCCAACACCCTCACCTCTTATCTGAGGAAAAGCGGCATAGAGGTCGAGGGAGGGCCTGCCGACATCGACCGGAAAGGAAGGATTAGGACCGATCTCCGTACCGGCAGCACCTCCGGGGAGGCCGTCCCCGCTGTGGACTTGAAAATCCTCGGGACGGTCAGATCGCCGGAACTTGCCAGGATTGCCTCGGTGACCAACAAGGAAAGCGACAATTTCTATGCTGAAACCCTTCTGCGTATGATCGGCAAGAAAGCCTCCGGTTCGGCCAGCTACGAGGCCAGCCTCGCCGCAGAGGAGGATGTCTTCAAGTCCCTTGGCATCAACAGCACGGACGGGTATTCGATTTCTGACGGCAGCGGCCTTTCCAGAAAAAACTACATCTCCCCACGATTCATGTGCAACTTCCTGAGGGCCATGCTCTCCGATCCCTGTTTCCCCGACTTTGTGAATTCCCTGGGCCAGCCAGGTTCGGTCTATAAGACAAGGCTCCGGAATGCCACTCCGCAGCAAAGGGAAAGGGTTTACATGAAAAGCGGATCGATGAACGGAGTCCTCTGCTTCAGCGGCTACGTCATTCCCGAGGACGGAGGCAAGGAAGACGTGATCGCCTTCTCCTTCATGACCAACAACGCACCAGGTGCCTCATGGAAAATCGGCACCCTGATTGACGGATTCATCCTCGCCCTTCTGGAACTGTAGAAGTCCCCTGTTTAATAAGGCTGTCTATTTCAGCCGTTTGTCGGCAAAACTGAGGATCTGCTGCCAGTCCCAGGAGGTGATGTCGTGTTCGCCGGTGCGGACATGGTAGGCGATAAAGCCGTCCTGCAGGGGGGTGTCCGCCTTGGGGTAGCCCTTGAATAGAACCGCATCGGATATCACGTTCCCCTTGTCCCTGGCGGGGCCGCAGGTGGTGCCTCCGTTCCATTCATTGGTAATCTTGTAACCGCTTGATCGGACATAACCGGAAGGGGCTGGCTCAGTGATGGAAAGGTCGGTCACGAGGCCCTTCTCCCCGTAAAGGGCATAAACGGGAGAAGCCAGTTTCCCCGAAAGGAATTCCCCATGGGGATCGGCCCATATATCCTCAGTGGCGCTGGTGATGTAGACCGGCCTCGGAGCGAT
>CACXFP010000216.1 GCA_902766985.1 uncultured Bacteroidia bacterium
CAGATTCCCTTGCACTTGGCATAATCACATGAAAAATACTCGCAGACGACATCCTCTGAAACGAGGATGTTCCCGATCTCCACTATCGTACCGAAACCTGAAGGATGGCTCATCTCACTACATATTCAGCCCTGCGGCCTTCAGCGAAGGATGTGAGGACCTCGGCTACCTGGGCGGCGGTTATTCCGGCTATCCTCTCTTTGTACTTTCCCACAAGATCCTTTCCTTCGGAATAGCGCATGAGGACAATCTGCACGAGATTCTCCGGAGAAGACAACATCGACTCCATAGAATTGGAGCACAAGGACTTGTATGCCTGGAGCTCAGCCGCGGAAACTGGTTTGGAAGCAACCGAACGGATGGCAGCCCTGACCTTCTCGAGGACATCGACCGCCCCGGCGGGATCCATTCCGGAAGGCAGACCGTTCATGTCCGCAGGACGGCAGGTGAACGAAAGGCTCATCCTCTCCTGAGGATAGGTGTCGTAGGTGAATTCGTCGGCCACATACATCCCCGCATCGGCAAGGTTCATGATTATGGCCTTCCGGAAGATGATTTCTGCAATCCTGCCTGCGATGTATTTGTCCGTACTGAACGGCACCTGCGCCGACATTGACACGGTAACGCTCGGCTCGTAGACATTTGGCAGGCCGTCCATGTCGACGATCCTGGTCACAGTACCCCTGGGAGTCTGGTATTCTATCTTAGGCCTGGCTGCAAAACTTCCTCCGGTGGTGCGGAATTCTCCGACGAACTTGCAGAGAAGTTTCTTGACATATACCGGATCGAAGTCTCCGACAAGGACCAGGACCCCGTCGTCAACCCTAGAGAACTGACTGCTGAAATAGACTTCCGCGCGCTGCGGAAGGTCGTCACGAAGAGAGTTGATGTCTTTTTGGGAAGAATAGTTGTACCCGGGGAACATCAGGCTGTCCACGGCGTTGGAAATACCGCCCAGCCCGTCGTTCTTGACGATTTCGGACAGGGCTTCGTTGCGCTTGTAATAATGGAAGGCATCCGGGTCCGTTTCCCTGCTGTTGGCAAGGGAGACGAGGGCTTTCATCAAAAGGGTAAGCTTGGATGAGGGAGCGCCGCCAAACACTCTGAGATCGGATAGGGAAACCGATGAATTCATGGATATTCCGTTGGCAGTAAGCATTTTCCGGAAATCCTCCCCCGACATCCCCGCCACTTTGTCGAGGAGCAGCATATCTGAAACGAATGCTCCCTCCCCGCGTCCCAGGCCGGCTACGGAGGAATAGCCGCCCCTCACCATGAGAGCGTAGTTCAGTTCGTTTTTGGAACCACCCTTTTTCAGGATGACCTTCACCCCGTTGGAGAAGGTCAGAACCTCGCCTCCGGAGACAAGGTCGGTATCCGTCCTCTTTATCTTCGCCTTCTTCGACGGCTGCACGAGACCCAGGGTGTCACTATAATTGACGCGGTATGTCTCAGGCCACGGCTTGTCCCACTGCGCAGTCCACGCCTCGTCAAAGGCGTCCTTGAGATCCTGTCCGTCCTCGGCCCCGAGATTGGACCCTACGCACTGGAGGGTAAGGTTGCGGCTCTTGTCGAGAAGGGCCGACACGAAATTGTTGTAGAGGGCGAGTTCCCTGGAGTCTTCCATGTTTTTCGACAGGAAGATGGAAGCCTTGGTGGAAAGGGAAGCCAGGGATGATCCGTAAAGGAAGGAGGATGCGCACTGGTCGGTATAGAACCCGTTCGACACGACCTTAGTCTTGACCACATTGGAAAGGAGTTCGTCCTTGGCATCCTTGTACTCGGGGAAGCTCGCCCCGGTGCTGTCAAGGTCGGAAAGGGTGGCCGCGAGGACCTTCACGACGGCTTTCAGGCTGTCGCCGAGGGTGTGGAGGGTGATGGTGTAGTGTTCGTTCCCGGAACCGGCGGCGCTGCTGCTGTAGACATAGTTGATCGCGGACACGGGAATCTTCCCGTCCCTGAGCCGTTTCCTGAGGCGGTTGGTAAGTATGGTCCCGAATTCTCCGGCAAACATCTCCGACACTACCGGCTGGGCCGTGTTCATGTTGGCCTGCGGAGTCCTCGGGAACTCATACATGGCCGTCACGAAACCGGCCGAGGAATCCGGCGTGGGAATGAACCTGAAAGACGCCGTGTCCGAGGGTTCCCACTTGTACGGTTCCGGAGCCTCTCCCTTCTCACGGGAAGCTACAGTCATCGAAAGCACCTTTATCTTTTCAAGGATCTTTGCCGGGGCGATGTCGCCGGCGACGACTATCGCCTGGTCCCCGGGCCAGGTCCTGGCAAGGTCGAAGATGAGCATGAAAGTACTGTCCACGGCCGCCTCATCAAATACGGGGATGTCCCTGAAACGGAATGACGTGGCATCCGGACCGACCTCGACATACCCTTTTTCGGAGTAACCTATCCCCTTGGAAGAAAGGAATTCACAGGGAGTCTTGGTGCTGAAATGGGGAGAGGATGCGAGAGCCGTGCGGGCACGTTCCACGTCCGTTGCGCCTTTCTGCAGGAGGGAAAAATCGGCCAGGCCTTTTGAAACCTGATTCACGGCGAGATAGTATGAAATTCCATTCGGAAGGACGCCTGTCGTGATGTTGGGATCCTTGGGAAGAGGGGGCAGGTTCTGCGCTGGCATCATTATTGATAACAACGCACTCAGAACACAACAAAAAACATATTTGACGGGATTTGCCATTTTTGCGGATGGAATTTGTACAAAATTAAAAACAATTTTATTATTTTTACGATTACTATGCAAAAACCTGTCCAGCACAGGGATTTGATTTGATAACAATTATTTAAGATTATTACTGTTTTAAAGATAAACAACCAGTATTATGAAAAAATTTATTCTTGTAATTGCCGCCGCTGTCCTCTCCGCAGGCATCATGTCTGCCCAGACACTGGCCGAAGCGACTGAAATCTACAACCAGGGCGTTGAATCTGTCCAGGCAGGAAACAATACCGCAGCTTTGGAACTCTTCCAGAAGGCTCTCTCTGCAGGAGAAACCCTCGGTGACGAAGCCGCAGACCTCGTGGCCAACTGCAAGAATGTAGTTCCGAACGTGGCTCTCGCAGTAGCGAAAGACCTTGTAAAAGAATCCAAGTACGACGAGTCCCTCGTCAAATTCCAGGCAGCCAAGGAGATTGCCGAGAAACTCGAGAATGCCGAGGTCCTTGAGGAAATCAAGACCCTGCTTCCCCAGGTTCTGATGCAGAAGGGCAACGACCTGCTCGCAGATGCTCAGAAGACTGCCGATGCAGAGGCCAAGAAGAACGGCCTTCTCGCTGCAGGAGCCGCCTATAAGGAAGCATTCGCTGCCGATCCCACCAACGGAAAGGCCGCCCTTCGTCTGGGCCAGGTACTTTCAATGGCTGGTTATTCCGACGAAGCTCTCGATGCTTTCAAGTCAGCTGCCGGAGCAGGCGAGGCTGATGCCGCAGGGAAGCAGATTTCCAACCTCTACCTCAAGGAGGCCGCCGCAGCCTTGAAGAACCAGAAGTATGCCGAAGCCGTCGCCGCTGTTGAAAGGAGCGAGGAATACGGAGTTAACCCTCAGGCCTACATGGTGGCCGGTCAGGCTTCCCAGAAGCTCAACAAGACCAACGACGCCATCAAGTATTTCACCAAATACCTTGATGCCGCCCCCACCGCAAAGAACGCCAACGCCATCACCTTCACTGTAGCCGCCCTCTACCAGCAGGCAGGCAACAAGGTAAAGGCCCTTGAGTTCTATCAGAAGATCGCTTCCGACGCCAAGTACGGCGCCCAGGCTAAACAGATGATCGACGCCCTGAAGAGGTAATGCTTCGTGCGCTCGAACTCCTCGCCCCTGCGAGAAACGCTGATATCGGCATCGCAGCCATCGACTGCGGTGCCGATGCGGTTTATATCGCGGGTCCTGGATTCGGAGCCAGGCATTCCGCCGGGAATCCTGTGGATGAAGTCCGCCGGCTCTGCGAATATGCCCACAGGTTCGGGGCAAGGATTTTCGTCACCCTCAACACCATCTTATACGACGGGGAACTTCCCGAGGCCAGGGCCATGATGAGGGACTTGGAAGACGCAGGAGCGGATGCCTTCATCGTCCAGGACCTTGCAGTCAGGTCTTTCGGGGCCAGGGTCCCCCTCCATGCTTCGACCCAGTGCTCCATCCGGACACCGGAAGACGCAGCCTTCTACTCCGGCATGGGATTCAGCAGGCTGGTGCTTGAAAGGCAGCTTTCACTGGAAGATATCCGGAAGATACATTCGGCAACCCCCGCGGAACTGGAGTTTTTCGTCCACGGAGCGCTCTGCGTCTGTTACAGCGGACAATGCTACATGTCCGAGGCCGTTGCCGGAAGGAGCGCCAACAGGGGGGAATGCGTCCAGGCATGCAGGTCCCTGTACGACCTTGTGGATTCCTCCGGCAGGACGCTTGTCAGGAACAAAGCCCTGTTGTCCCTCAAGGACCTGAACCTCAGTAACCGTCTGGCAGACCTCGCGGATGCGGGGATCTCGTCTTTCAAGATTGAAGGACGCCTGAAGAACATCTCTTACGTCAGGAATGTCACACGCGAATACTCCATGGCGCTCGACGCTCTGGTCGCCTCCAGGCCCGACCTGTACCGCAGGGCTTCTTTCGGGAGGATAAAGGGAGGATTCACACCGATGCCTGACAAGACGTTCAACAGGGGATACACGGAACTGTTCATTGACGGGAAAAGGGGCAGCTGGGCATCAATGGATGCTCCGAAATCAATGGGAACGGCTGTCGGACAGGTAGTTTCAGTAAGACCTTCCCGCAACGGCGAAACGGTGATAACCCTCGACCGGGATCTGTCTCTCCGCAACGGGGACGGCTTCTCGTTCATCTCTGAATCAGGTATCCAGGGATTCCGGGGAGATGTCTGCATCGGCAGGGAAATCCGCTGCAAGGCAGTAGAAGGCCTTGAAAAAGGGATGACACTCTACCGCAACATCGATTCCGCTTTTGAGAAAGAACTTTCCGGCAATCTCCCACAAAGGCTCATAGGAGTAAAGGTTGCGATGGATTTCGGAAACAGCCTCTCGATATCCGCGGAAAGCGAGGACGGCCGTAAGGTTTCATTGCAGCTTGACATCCCGGAAGAAAAGGCAGAGAACCAGGAAAGGATGGAAAGCATGATTTACGGACAGGTGGAAAAAACGGCCGGACATTACTCGTTCTCCCTCGAAAAACTGTCCGCGGCAGACGGCCTTCCACTTATGAAGGCCTCGGAGATCAACGGCATCCGCCGCACCCTTGCATCACGACTCGACGCACTTCCCTGCAACATCGTCCCGATGCCTTCCATGACAGGCAAGCCCACGTCTCCCGATGAAGAAATCTCCTATAAATCAAATGTTTCCAACCATATTTCCAGACAGGCATACCTGTCGGGAGGTTCCCGTTCCGTGGAAAAGGCCTTCGAGCTGACCCATCGCAAGGATACCGAACTCATGCGGACGAAATACTGCATAAAACACGAGCTCGGCCTCTGCCCCATCCATCAGGGAGCATCCCCCACCGGCCCGCTCTTCCTCGTCAACAACGGCCGCCGCTTCCCCTTGCGCTTCGACTGCTCCCGCTGCGAAATGGCCGTCCTCGACTGACGGACACCTGAATCGCACAG
>CACXFP010000217.1 GCA_902766985.1 uncultured Bacteroidia bacterium
GAGGCCGCGCCTTCGTGGCCAAGAACATGCTCGACGGAGACTACGACTCATTCTGGACAGTTCCCGACGGATGCCTGACCCCTTCTTTCACGGTCACGTTCCCGGAAGAAAGGACATTCAACCGCGTAATGCTGCAGGAGTACATCCCCCTGGGCCAGAGAGTAGCCGCATTCAAGGTAGAAGCGCTCACACCTGACGGAAACTGGAAGGAGATTGCATCCGCCACCACGATCGGCTACAAGAGGATACTCCTCACGGAAAAGACAACGGCCACCGCAGTAAGGGTGACCGTTACGAAATCCTATGCGGAACCGGTACTGAACGGCTTCTCGCTATATCAGGACGATATCCTGAAAGAATTCAGGGACGGAGAGTCCCGGCATTAAAGCATCAGGCCGTGGCGGACTTCCGCCACGGTTTTTCCGCCCTTGAGGGAACGGAGTATCTCACAGGCGAAGTCAATGGCGCAGCCGGCTCCCCGTCCGGTGACCAGGTTGCCGTCTGATACGGCCGGAGCCTTGACATACCTGGCTCCCCTGGCAATCATTGCATCCTCAAAACCGTCGAAACAGGTAAACTTCCTGCCTTCAAGCCCGGGAAGCTGTGAAGCCACGAGCCCGGGAGCGGCGCATATCGCGGCCACCGTCCCCCCATGCATGAAATGGACCTTCATGATATCCATGAGAACCTCAGTCGCGGCCAGGTTCCTGGTCCCGGGCATGCCTCCGGGAAAGACCATCACATCTTGCGGTCCGGTTCCCTCTTGGGAAGCCATTGCCTCGAACTCGTCAAAAGTGAGGTCGGCAACCACAGGAACTCCCCTGGAAGAAGTCACGAACCTATCTCCGTAAATATAGTCGGCCGGTTTACCTGTCTGGACAGCCACGGTGCTGACCTCCAGCCCTCCACGGCGAAGGACATCGAGGGTGCCGAGGGCTTCCATGTCCTCGAAACCATCGGCGAGAAAGATATAAATGCCTTTCATGATGAATTATTTTAAAAGGACCGGCTCCTTGGAAGGAATGAAAAAGCCCCTGTTCTCGTCGCGGCCCTGAACGAGGTTCCTGGAAGACGGATCCTTCAATCCGTCCTCACAGAGAGAGCCTATCTTGCCGCCGGCATTCTTGTTGATGATAAGAGCATGCCGCAGCCTGGGGAAGGATACCATCATGTCATAGTCGCCGTTGCTGTCGCCTCCGACCAGGACCGGATCCTTGCCGCAATGCCCGGGAGCCATGAAAGCCCTTATGGCCTCAACCTTCCCGGGGCCCCAGGTGACGGGATAGCCCGGAAGCAGGCCGGAAGCCGTCTTCCCTTCGGAATCCTTGTTGAGCCTGATACCATAGACGTGGTCGGCAGGGATATTGAGCCCGTACTTGGGATTGCAGGCAGCCCCCTCGACGACATCTTCCTGGGAAGCAGAACAGACATAGACATCTATCCCGTTTTCCTTCAGGGTATTGATGAGGCTGACCATCTCGGGGATGAGGCGGAATCCGGTATATATGGTGGACACAAGTCTGCCGGAACGGCCTTTTCGGCCGGACTTGAAGGCAGATCGCTTCAAGGGCTTGGTCATCCAGTAATCAACGGATTCCGAAGTGATTTCCCTGATCTCCTCGGGAGTATATCTTTCAAAGATGTGAAGGTACCACTCATCGCTAAGTCCGTTGGGAACCGAGCCGTAGATACTGTCATAGAGCCAGCGGAACCTGACCTTGAAATCCTTGAACCATCTGGTCTTGCGGATCTTCTCCAGGCTCATGTTCCCGTTGTATCCGGAATAATGGTTCCATATATATGTAAAATCCTCCTCGATGTCGGCCAGCATCTCCCCTATCGTAACCTTGCGGCCTTTCAGGGCATCGTCAAAGTCATCCAGCTGCACATCAAGGTCAGGAAGGGATTTCGAGAATGCGGCATGAAACTGCTCAGGAGTCATCCTGAACAGGAGGTTGTCGATCATGTAATCTATGAGGGTCTCACTGATATCGTTACAGGAGATGGTATTGTCGAAGTCGAACACGGCATAGGCCTGGCAGGCCGGATTGTAGGAAGGCGAAAGATTGCCGTTCTCCCTGATGAGGGCCCCTAAGGCATCATAATTCTTTTGTTCCCAATTCATCCTGGGAAGAGGGTTCACCTGGGCGGATAAGCCTATGGCCATCACCAGGAAAACCATGGTCGAAGTTATTCTTTCAAGCATCTAAAAAAGTGTTGGATGATTCTCTTCCAATTCGGAAAGCACCCTTTCCATAAGGGCCTCGCGGAAAAGACCGGAACGGTTCTTCACCTTGAAACGGCGGCAGTACTCGTCTACTGCTGCCATTTCCTTGTCATTCAGACAGACAACCTGCCTGTGTCCCCTCAACAAGGAAGCCTTCTGCTTCTCAAGGTACTCAGGGTCCACAACAGGTCCTTTCCGTTTAGTATTCCTGCTCAAATCAGAATTGATAGTTTTGCAAAATTACAAAATCCGGGCGATATCTCGCAGTCTAGAGCTCTTTAATCCAGATATTCCTGAAACTGATCGGCTCGCTGGGGTCGCCGTGGCTCTGCAGGGAGATGGGGCCGCGTACAGCCCAGACGCTCCTCGGGAAGCCTATGTATTCAGTGGTACCGAGTATCTCCCTGTCGTCCTGGACGGTCACTCCGTTGAATACGACGGTCACCCTCGGGGCCTTCAGGAGATTCCCGTCCGCATCCACTTCAGGTGCGGTGAAGGTTATGTCATAGACGTTCCACGAACCTGGGGCCTTGCAGGGATTCGCCGACGGAACCGACTGCTTATAGATACTTGCCGCCATTCCGTTGACGTATGTCCCGTTCCCATGGCTGTCGAGTATCTGCACCTCATATGCCCCATTGAGGAATACGCCGCTGTTGCCCCTCGACTGCCCTTCTCCATGTATTCCGGACGGCACCATCCACTCCAGATGGAGATGGTAGCTGCCGAATTCCCGACGCGTGACAATGTCTCCGGCAGATTTGACCACCGTCATGCTCCCGTCGCCGTTGATCCTCCACCGGGCATCACCTCCCTTGGGGCCTTTCCATTCTGAAAGGTCATTACCGGCAAAAAGGACAAGGGCCCCTTCCGGAGCTTGGACACAGCCGTCATATCCGCTTGCATCCACGACGGGGACAGCAGGATCGTAATACTCCGTTTCTGACGGTCCTATCTTGAAACCGGCCCCTGTCTCACCCAGGGCCTTGACAATATTGTCGTAAGAGGTCTTAACATCAGCAAGCATGCTCTTCGAACCGAACTGCTCCACTGTATACCAGCCGTCATATCCGGAAGATGCGAGTTTCTTTACGATGGCTGAAACAGGGATACAGCCCTCCCCAGCAGGAGTGCATGTCAGGTCGTCACACGACACCCTGTCCTTGAGGTGGACATGACGGACCTTCCCCGCATTCATCAGGACGGCCCTGTATGCATCCTCGCCGAAAGGGAGGTAATTCCCTGAATCAAAAAGGAGGCCGATGCGGGCGGAACCGGCAAGGAGATCCTCCAGGACCGGTCCGGTCGCACAGGGTGACCTGGGATTGTCAAAATCTTCGACTACAACCTCGATTCCCTCTTCCGCCGCCTTATCGGCAAAGGCGATTATACCATTACGAACGGACTCCTTCAATTCCCCGGATGCTCCTTCAGGCAAGAGGGCGGGTACGAGCAGGAGCCTGGAATAACCGTTTTTCTTCATGAATGCGATCGCCTTCCTCTCCACCCCGGGACGGGATTTCGCCTTAAGCGGAGAGAAATCGATATCTGCGATCGCGCAGGAATGCTCGAAGCCGAGGTCATCCAGGGCCCTGAGTTCCGAAGGACTCTGCCCCACCCGCACATCGACTCCTGAGTAGCCGATCGCCTTCACCTTCGCCGCGGCCGCAGCGAAAGGGATTCCCTCCTGGCGGGATATGGTCCTGATGTGGTCGCTGAAAACGGAAATCCTGGCGGTACCTTCACCTTTCAGGGAAACGGCAGAAAGGACGGCTACTGCCAGGGACAGTATGCGGATGATTCTTCCCATAAAACGATTGATAATTTAATCTCCATAAAGATAGGTATTTCCACCCGGTTTTAAAAGATTGTTTGCGATAAAAACAGGATTATCCTATCTTTATGGGAAAATAAAATGGCTATGGACCATAAACGACTCCTAATGACGGCGGCGATCCTTTTCGCCCTTCCTATCTGCATGACCGCGCAGGATTTCGATGACTGTTTCGAAAACAGGACCTTACGCCTCGACTATGTATTTACGGGCAACTCCTCAGGCCAGAGCATCCACCTCAGTGAAGCGCTGAGCGGAGGCGTCTGGGCCGGACGGAGGCACAGCCTCGACACCGTATGCCTGGAAGGGAACGGAAAGATTGAAGTTTTGGAAAAAGGGACAGGGAAAGTGCTCTATGTCAATTCTTTCTCCACCCTTTTCCAAGAATGGCTCTCCGAGGAAGAGGCTACTAAGACGGACCGTTCATTCGAAAATTGTTTTCAAGTCCCCTGGCCCAGGAATCCTGTTGACATAAGGGTGAGTCTAATGGACATCCGGGGTGAAGTAACCGCTTCCCTCACCCATCCCGTCGATCCGGCGGACATCCTCATACGGCCCGTACCGGTTCCCCCGTCATCATTCAGGTATCTGCTCCGCAACGGAAGCCCCGCTCAATGCATCGACCTCGCAATCGTGGGCGACGGATATACGGCCGGAGAAATAGAAAAATTCTATGCCGATGCCCGACGGGCCGTGGAAGCCCTGACCGCGCATGAACCGTTCTCGACCCTGAAAGACAGGTTCAACATCGTGGCGGTCGCAGCGGTATCCCAGGAATCGGGAGTCAGCATACCGCACCGGGGGATATGGAAAAAGACCCTCCTCAAATGCCATTTCGACACCTTCTACTCCGAAAGATACCTCACCGCCGGCAGCATGACGGCCGTCTATGACGCCCTGGCTGCAGTCCCGTTCGAACACATCCTGGTCCTCTCGAACACCCCGGTCTATGGAGGCGGAGGCATATACAACGCCATTCTCACCTGTTCCGCAGACCATCCGACATTCCCTAAGGTCCTCGTCCACGAGTTCGGACACTCGTTCGCAGGCCTGGGCGACGAATACTATTATGATGATGGTTTCAATCCGATGTATATCCCGGAAAAGGAGCCATGGGAACCCAACCTCACCACCCTCGCGGACTTTTCCTCGAAATGGGCCGACATGCTCCCTCCGGACACGCCGATCCCTACTCCTGAGGACAGCATTGAAAAGGAGAATGACGTGCGCAGGATATGGAATACCATCCCCGAGGAGACCCGGCAGAGGCTCAACGGGCACTTAGGTGTCTATGAGGGAGGAGGCTACCTTTCCAAAGGAGTTTACCGGCCGGTGCAGGAATGCAGGATGAAAATCAACGAATGCAAGGATTTCTGCCCCGTCTGCACCCGCGCGATCCGCCGCACAGTTGATTTCTACACGGAAAAGGCAGAATAACCGGAAACCTTCTACAGCAAAGCCTTGATATCATCCTCGATCGCCTCGGGTGCCGTCGTAGGCTCGAAACGGGCCACGACATGTCCCTTGCGGTCAATCAGGAATTTAGTGAAATTCCACTTGATGTCGGGGTTTGACGCATAGGAGGAATCTGCCTTCGCCAGCATCCTGTCCATGAAGGCCGCCGTCTCCCCTTCACCGAATCCGGCGAAAGGTTTCTCGGAATAGAGCCATTTGAACACGGGATGGGCGTTTTCCCCGTTAACGTCGCATTTCGCCATCAGGGGGAAGGTGACTCCATGATTGATTCGGCAGAACTCAGCTATTTCCTCGTTGGTGCCAGGCTCCTGATGTCCGAACTGGTCGCATGGAAAACCTATGACCACGAACCCCTGGTCCTTGTATTTCTGGTAAAGGGATTCAAGCCCGTCGTACTGCGGGGTGAACCCGCACTTGGAAGCCGTGTTGGCAATGAGGAGGACCTTGCCCTTGTATGAGGAGAAACCGACGGTCTCGCCCTTGTTGGACTCGGCCTTGAAATCGTAAACCGTCGTCCCGCTGTTGCAGGAAATCAGGGTCAGGGCA
>CACXFP010000218.1 GCA_902766985.1 uncultured Bacteroidia bacterium
GACCCCTTCCTGGAGCCCGATAAGCCCGTTGACCAGCTTGAATACCGAACCAGGGGGATAGGATGCCTGTACGGTGCGGTTGAACATTGGACGGTAGGGGTTGGAGGCGATGTCCTTGTAATGCTTGCTGATGTCTGCAAGCTGGTCCACGTCGATACCAGGGCTGGACACCATGGCGAGGATTTCACCTGTCTTGGGCTCAATGGCCACGACGCTGCCCACCTTGTTCTGCATGAGCTGCTGGCCGTACTGCTGGAGTTCGGCATCGATGGTAGTGACGATGTCATGTCCGGGAACGGCCTCCATGTCCATCTCTCCGTCGAGGTAGCGGGTCTCGATCTGGTTGCGGGAATTCCTAAGGTAGAGATGGTAGCCCTTAACGCCCCTGAGGTCCTCCTCCCTGGCTGCCTCTATGCCCGTCTTCCCGGCATAGTCGCCGGAACGGTAGTGTTCCCGGTGTTTTTCTATATAGTCCTTGTCCACCTCGGAGACGTATCCGAGAAGGTTGCCTCCGGCGTTGATGGGATAGTCCCGGATAGACCTGACCTGGCCCTTGAAGCCCGGAAACTTGTATTGGATTTCGGCGAATTTGATATATGTTTCCGGGGGAACCTGCTTAAGCAGGGTCATCGACTGGAATCCGATCTTCTTGCGGTTCTTTCTGTATTCCTCCATCTTCGACCGGATGAAATCAGGGTCCGCCCCGAGGGCATTGGCGAGAAGGAGGGTGTCGAACTGCCTTGTCTCCCCGGGAGTCACGAGGATGTCGTAGGCCACCTTGTTCCCCACGAGGATTTTCCCGAACCGGTCGTATATGATGCCTCTCGTGGGATAGATGATGTCCCTGACTATGGAGTTGTTCTCCGCCGCCGTCTTGTACTTGTTGTCGATGATCTGGATAAAGAACAGTTTCACCAGGAGGATGCCAGCGGCAACCGCCAAACCAATGATGAGATTCCTCGGTCTGTTGTTGAAATCCTGCAAGGTAAAATGAAGTTTTGAAGTCTCGGCGGGCCTGTCCTACCTGTCGTCAGGAGCCAGGAAACCGACAACGAACAAAGATAGCAAATATCCTGCAATCAAAGATAAAGAAAAACGCAGGGCATTGAATACGATGGTCCTGGTTCCCGCCCCGTCTGCAAGGATGTATATGACAAGGAACACGGCCTGGACCATCAGGATCGCGGTCGAGATTTTCCCGAACCCGGACTTTGCCACGGAGAAGGCTTCTTTTTTCTCGAGTATTTCGTTGCCCATCACTAGGCGGATGACGGGGTTCCTCAATGCAGCGACGGGAACGAGGGCGAGGGAATTCAGGCCAAGGACGCCGTCGGAGAAGAAGTCCACTGCCAGTCCGGTCAGGAAGGCGATAATCATCGTTAGGGAAGGGGAGGTCCTGACGGGAATGCACAGGACCATCACGGGAAGGATGGTAAGGGTCACGTACGGGGAGATGCGCACGAAATCGCTGAGCAGCATCTGGACTGCCATCAGGATGATGTAAACAAGCAGGAAACTTCTTCTCATGGCTGTCATTCCCCCTTTGCCACCGCTTCCAGCGACATTATTTCCTCCCTGCCGATATTTTCAACCACCACCACGTATTTCAGGGTGGAGAAATCCTGGAAGAGATTGACTTTTATCTCATTGGTCGCACCGTTCACGATCTTTGCATCCCCGGTGGTGCCGATAGGGATGTCCGGGGGGAAGATGGCAGAAAAGCCGCTGGTGAAAACGGTGTCCCCCTTCTGGAACTTATACTGGAGAGGTATCTCCTTGAGGACGGCTCCCCTGGTGGAAACCCCGTCCCATGTGAGTGGTCCGACGGCTCCTTCGCTTCCGAGCCTGGCGCTGATGCTTATCTCGGGATTCATGAAGGAAATGGCGTAGGAATAGTGCTTGTCCACCGCGTCCACGATGCCGATTATGCCGGCAGGGGTGACGATACCGTCCTGGAGATGGATGCCGTCTTCGCTTCCCTTGTCGATTATGAGGTAGTTATGCTGTCGGTTGCGGCTGATCTTGACTATCGATGCCGGGATATACCGGAAGCTGGACTGAGAGCCCAGGAGGCTTGCGAGGGAATCGGCTCCGGCCACCGCCAGGGCAGCCTTCCTGTCCCCAAGGGCCACGGTGAGCTTATGGTTTTCCTCCACCAGGGCGGCATTCTGTTTCTTGAGGGAGAAGTACTGTGCGATGCCCTGGGCGCCTCCCCAGACCTTCCCCTGGAAGAAATGTCCCTGACGCGCCAGCCATATCCTCTGGAGGCTTCCGTTTGACGATACAAGACGCAACGAGGCGATCTCCAGGATGATGAAGACCGCCAGGGTGAAAATGGCAGGGAATAAATTTCTATCCTTTGGCATCCTATCTCATGAGGAAGGAGTAATGGGCGGTGTTTTTGAGGGCGATGCAGGTTCCTCTGGCCACTGCCCTCAGGGGGTCTTCGGCCACATGGAACTGGATGTTCACCTTTTCCGAGAAGCGCTTGTCGATGCCTCTCAGGAGAGCTCCGCCGCCGGAGAGGAATATGCCGTTCTCCACGATATCGGAATAGAGCTCGGGAGGAGTCTGCTCCAGGCAGTGGAGGATGGCGGATTCGATCTTGGTGACGGATTTGTCGATGCAGTGGGCGATTTCCTGGTAGGAGATGGTAGCCTCAACGGGAAGGGCCGTCATCACGTTCTGTCCGCGGACGACGAAAGGTTCGGGTTCGTCGTCAA
>CACXFP010000219.1 GCA_902766985.1 uncultured Bacteroidia bacterium
CAAAGCCGGCCACGCCATCGAGCTGGGAAGGGGCAAAATCGACTTCGTCGCCCTGTTCAATGCTATGCGCAAGGTGGGCTACAGCGGAATGTGCAGCCTCGAATACGAGAAGGACATGGATAATCCCTTCATGGGCATTGCGGAATCCTTCGGATACCTCAAGGCTATCTTCCAAACTGCATAGAAGGCCATGGAGAAATTCATCCTGGCCCTGGACCAGGGCACAAGTTCCTCGAGAGCGATAGTGTTCGACCACGGCGGAAACATCCGCTCCGTGGCCCAGAAAGAGTTCACCCAGCATTTCCCCCAACCGGGATGGGTGGAGCATGACCCCAGGGAAATCTGGTCCTCAGAGGCTTCGGTAATAGCTGAAGCCATCACCTCCATCGGAATAGGAGGAAAGGACATTGCCGCCATAGGGATAACCAACCAGAGGGAGACCACCCTGGTGTGGGACGCGGCCACCGGGGAACCCGTGTACAACGCGATAGTCTGGCAGGACAGGCGTACGGGGGAATACTGCGACTCCCTCAAGGCCAAAGGCCTCACCGACAGCATCAGGAAAAAGACGGGGCTCATCATCGACGCCTATTTCTCCGCCACGAAAATCCGCTGGATCCTCGAGAACGTCCCCGGAGCAAGGGCCCGCGCCGAAGCGGGGGAACTGCGTTTCGGAACGGTGGACTCCTGGCTCGTGTGGAACCTTACCAAGGGGGAGGTCCATGTGACCGACGTGAGCAACGCCTCCAGGACGATGCTCTTCAACATCAATACATTGGAATGGGATGACGAACTGCTGGAGCTTTTCGGCATCCCCCGCTCCATGATGCCAAAGGTATGCTCTTCCAGCGAGGTGTACGGCCACACCAAGACCACCATCTTCGCCCACGAGGTCCCCATAGCCGGCATAGCCGGAGACCAGCAGGCCGCCCTTTTCGGCCAGATGTGCACAAGCCCCGGCTCGGTGAAGAACACCTACGGCACCGGCTGCTTCCTCCTCATGAATACGGGCACGAAGCCCATCATCTCCGAGAACGACCTGCTCACCACCGTCGCGTGGAAGATCGGGGATACAGTCAACTACGCCCTTGAAGGCAGCATCTTCGTCGGAGGCTCTGTCGTACAGTGGCTCAGGGACGGGCTCGGCATAATCCGTTCCTCTTCCGACATCGAAGCCCTCGCAAGGACCGTTCCCGACAACGGAGGGGTCTGTTTCGTACCCGCCCTCACCGGCCTCGGAGCTCCGTACTGGGACCCTTACGCCAAAGGATGCATCTACGGCATAACCAGGGGCACCACGGCGGCCCACATCGCCAGGGCGGCCCTCGAAGGCATCGCCTTCCAGACCATGGACATCGTGAGCGCCATGGAAAAGGACGCAGGGGTCAGGCTTTCTGAACTCAAAGTGGACGGAGGCGCATCACGCGACAACCTTCTGATGCAGTTCCAGGCCGACATGGTGGGAGCGAAGGTCGTCAGGCCAAAAGTCACCGAGACCACGGCCATGGGGGCGTGCTACCTCGCCGGTCTGGCCGTCGGCTTCTGGGACGGACTCGAGGATATCGCCAGCCAATGGCAGGTGGACAGGGTCTTCGAGCCTTCCGCAGACCAGGACTCCGTCTCCAGGCATAAAGCCTTGTGGAAGGATGCCGTGAAGAGGGCCCTGTCCGGCAAATAATGACAGTATAACCAATTAACCTTGAATGATATGGAAACTACACTCCTGACAAAATGCCTTTTTGAGTTCCTCGGGACCATGATTCTTGTCCTCTTCGGAGACGGAGTATGCTGTGCGGTCAACCTCAAGGAATCCAAGGCGCGGGGAGCCGGCTGGATTGTCATAACAATCGCCTGGGGACTCGCCGTCATGGCCGGCATCTTCGTGGCCGGTCCTTATTCCGGTGCCCACCTCAACCCCGCCATCAGCATCGGGTTCGCCCTCGCAGGCACCTTCCCTTGGGCCTATGTCCTCCCCTACATCGTGGCCCAGATGCTCGGAGGCTTCTGCGGAGCCGTCCTGATGTATGCCTTCTACGTGGACCATTTCGCCGCCACCAGCGACGAACCCGAGACGATTCTCGGCTGCTTCTGTACCATACCCGCCATCGAGCACAAGACGGTCAACTTCTTCTGCGAATTTGTGGCCACCTTCATGCTGGTGTTCCTGGTGCTGCTGATAGGCACCAAGGGCAACCTGCCCCAGGCCGGCGGAGTTCCCATCGGCCTCGGAGCCATAGGAGCCTTCCCCGTCCCCGCAGTTATCGTAGCCATCGGTATGTCGCTCGGAGCCACCACAGGCTACTCCATGAATCCCGCCAGGGACTTCTCCCCCAGGCTTGCCCATGCCATCCTCCCCATCAAGGGAAAGGGCGGCAGCGGATGGGGCTACAGCTGGATTCCTTCCATAGCCCCCATCGTCGGAGCAGCCTTCGCCTCCTGCATCTACCTGCTGATATTCTAAACGCCCCAGACTGTCATTCTGAAGCCTGCCCTGAGCTTGTCGAAGGGCGAAGCGAAGAATCTTCTCCATACAGCAAAGGCGGCCGGCTCTCGTTCGAGCCGGCCGCCTTCGTAACATTAACGCAGAAAGCCTCAAAAGCCGTTGGCAAGGAAGGCGGCCTGGACTGCACCGATGCGGCGGTACCCCTCCTCGTTCATGTGGAGAAGGTCTTCAAGATAGAAAACATGGGCGTTGAACCGGTTGATTCCCTGAAGGTTGAACTGGTCCAGCACGGGGATTCCATAATACAGGCAACAGTCTTTCTGGCCCTTAACATAATCTGCAAATGTTCTCCCCGTGGCGTTGGTTTCCGTGGAGAAGGGATTACCTCCGCTGTCTCTGCTGAAGAACCGGAGGGAGGTGAAAAAATAGATTTCCGCCCGCGGATTCTTCTCCAGAATGGTTTTGATGCAATAGTTGATTCCCCCGCACTGGGTCGAAAGCTTTTCCGGGTCATACCCGTCGAACACGGTATAATCCTGCCATGTACCGCATTCACGGTTTCCATTGAAATCATTTGTCGATGCCCACAGGACATAGATGTCGAAAACCCCTGCGGAATCCACCTGGCGCTGGATGCTGTATCCCTGTTCCTTAGAAAAGCCCGCACCGCCGACCCCGAAGGTAACGACCTCAGCCCCGAGAAGGTCCGCCCAAATCCGTTTCGCCGCATAGGCCTCCCGGTTCACCGAAAGAGACCCTCCGAACACGGCTATCCTCTTGCCGTAATTCTTTGACATCCGATAAGGACTGGAAACGGCGGCAGACTTGTCCGGCATAATCACGCGGGAATGTTCCTGGCCAAAGGCTGAAATGGTCGATGCAATAAGGACGGTGACAAGGATTCTTTTCATGGCAGAAGTCTTTTTGCAAACATAGTCAAAAAAAAAGGGATTTCCGCGGCTACCGGAGTGGCGGAAGTACCCGGCGAAGCCTTTTTCAGCGAGCCGGGACTTTCGCCCGACGGCAGCAAAGTTGACGAGCCGGAACTTTCGCCCGACGGCGGGAAAGTTGGCAAGACAGGGCTTTCGGCCGACCGGTTTATAAATTTGTGGAAAAAATTGGAACATGGTGGAATAAAATGGAAAATTCTTATTATATTTGTCCCCGTAGCGTGAAAGACCGGGGTGCTGAACAGCCCGGATTAATTGGATTATTATGATCACATTCATCGGAGAATATACCGCCAAGCTGGACGACAAGGGAAGACTGGTCTTTCCCTCTGCGTTCAAGAGCCTCCTGTCCTCCGATGCCGACCAGAGATTCGTGATCAAAAAGAACATGTTCCTGAATTGCCTGGACATGTTCACCTTCGCGGAATGGGAAAGGCAGTCCGCCGAGGTTTATTCCAAACTCAACATTTTCAACAAAAAGCACGCTGCCTTCTGGGACAGGTACACCCGCGAGCGCGACATCGTCATTCCCGACGCCAGGCTCGGCAGGCTGTCCATCCAGAAGAATCTCCTCGATTCGATAGGTGTAACAAAAGAGGTAGTGTTTGCTGGAAAGGACTTCAAGATCCAGATCTGGGACAAAGACAGCTACAAGGCTGCCGCCCTGTCTGACGACGAATTCCTTGAAATCGCCGACGAACTATCCCAGCAGAGATAGGAGGTCGGAAAATGTCGGAATACCATACTCCTGTTATGCTGGACGAGAGCGTGTCCGCTCTCATTACAAATCCTTCTGGAACATACGCCGATGCCACATTCGGAGGCGGTGGTCACACCGCCGGAATTCTTTCACGCTTAACCGATGACGGAAGGGTCATCGCCTTCGATCGTGACATGGACGCCGTTGCCAACAGGGTGGAAGACCCCCGTATCACCCTCATCCACAACAACTTCCGCTTCATCCACAATTACGCCCTCCTGCTTCAGAAAGGGGAGATGACCGGTCTTGGCCACGACGGGAAGAATCCCGCCGGAGTGGCTGAAGTATCCGACTCGCCTTTTTCAGCGATGTCGGAACTTCAGCCCGACGGCGAAAGGAGATCCTTCGCTGACGCTCAGAATGACAGGATGGACGGCCGCATCTTCGATGGGATCCTGGCAGACCTCGGGGTCAGCAGCCACCAGTTCGACACGGCCGGCCGGGGCTTTTCATTCCGCTACGAGCAGGCTCCCCTGGACATGAGGATGAACACGGAAGGAGGGATGACGGCTGCCGACATCGTGAACGGCTACGCACAGGAAGAACTGGAGAAGGTCCTGCGGCTGTACGGAGAGGTCGAGAATGCAGGCAAGGTCGCAAGACTCATCGTCTCGGCCAGGGACACCGGAATAATCGAGACGACAGGCGACCTCGACCGGGCCATCGCACCGGCAGTTCCCCGGTTCGCAGAACACAAGTACCTCGCAAAGGTCTATCAGGCCCTCCGCATCGAAGTCAACCAGGAGATGCGGTCGCTTGAGAAGTTCCTCCAGGGAGCCACCGCCTCGCTGAAAGCCGGCGGACGCCTTGTGGTCATCACCTACCACAGCCTTGAAGACAGGATGGTGAAGAATTTCATCAAGACCGGGAACGTCGACGGAGAAATCCGCCGGGACATTTACGGCCCCGTCCCAGCCCCGCTCAAGGCGGTAAACAGGAAACCGATACTGCCCGGCGAAAGTGAAATCACCTCCAATACAAGAGCCCGAAGCGCCAAACTGCGGATTGCCGAACTCACCGCCGGAGAGGTAGTAAAGAAGGAGGAAAGGGTATGAGAAGGAGCATCGTGGAAGAAAACAGGAAATGGAGGTGGTCCGACATCGGGGTCTGGATGAAGAACAGCGTCCAGGCCATCATCAAGGGCCAGTTCCTGATGAG
>CACXFP010000220.1 GCA_902766985.1 uncultured Bacteroidia bacterium
CAGCACGGCGGTCATGGTGTCGTAGTTTGTACGGCCGTCGTTCCAGAGGTAGATGCCTCCGTTGGCCGCCACGCTGCGGGGATAGTTGTAGCCGGTGAACCAGTGCACTGTGTCGATCTGATGGGCCATCCACTGCCCGGGGATACCGGAGGAGAAGGGCCAGAAGAGACGGAACTCCAGGTACTTGCGGGGGTCAAAATCCTGCCAGGGCCTGTTCATCAGGTAGCGGTTCCAGTCGATGTCTTCCCTCCTGAGCCTGGCAACGTCGCCGGGACGGCGCCAGCGACCGGGCTGGTTGACGTTCCACGTCATCTCCACCATCACGATGTCGCCGAACTTTCCTGAACGGATATAATCGTTGGCCGCATGGTAATTGGGGGTGCTTCGCCTCTGGGAGCCGACCTGAACGATGGTTCCGGCCTTTTCAATGGCCGCCTTGGCCTTGCGTGCGTCCGCCATGGTCTCGGCGAAAGGCTTCTCGACGTAGGCGTCCTTGCCGTTTTCCGCAGCCTCGGCCACATGGAGGGCATGCTGGAAGTCAGCGGTGGAGATAATGACAGCGTCGATATTCTTGTTCTCGTAGAGCTGGTCGTTGTTCAGGTAGGTCTTGACCTTGTGGCCGAGCCTGGCCTCGAGAGTGGCTTTTGCTTCCTCGCGGCGGAGCCTCCACAGGTCGGATACGCCCACGATATCAAAGTTCTGTTTGGCACAGTTGGCCTGGAATGCGGGAAGCAGGGAGCCCTTGAAACGGTCGGAATAGCCGATGATGCCGACATTGACCCTGTCGTTGGCCCCGATTATCCTTTTGTAGCTTGCGGCGCTCATGCCTTTGCCGCCGATCATGATTCCTGCCGCGGTAGCGAAACCGGCTTTTTTGAGAAAGTCTCTTCTGTCCATGGAAATATGTTTATTGGTTATTATCTGATAATCTCCGTTTTACAAATATAAAGAAAAAAAACAAACTTCAGGGAGCCTGACAGAAAACATCCGCAACATCTTCAGGATTATCGGATAATTAAGTATCTTTGCAGACTGTTAACCGATAGTCATGACGCTGCTCATCATATACCTGCTGCTGACCATGGGGATTTCATTCCTGTGCTCGCTGCTGGAGTCTGTCCTGATGTCCACCCCGATTTCCTACATTTCCATGAAGGAGGACGAGGGGGACAGGAACGCGGCCCTGTTCTCCAAGATGAAACAGGACCCGGACCGTCCGTTGAGCGCAATCCTGTCGCTGAATACGATAGCCAACACCCTCGGAGCCGCCGCAGTGGGCCACCAGGCCACCCTTCTCACCGGCGAACACTGGTTCGGCATCATCAGCGCCGCCATGACCATCCTGATCCTCGTATTCTCGGAAATCGTACCCAAGACCATCGGCACTTCCCATTGGAAGGATCTCCTCTGGCTGGCTAAGGTGATGCAGTTCCTCGTCTGGCTCCTCTACCCCATCGTATGGCTCATCGAGAAGCTGCACAACACCATTTCCGACGAGGAGCCCGACACGACCATCTCACGCGAGGAGGTCTCCGCGATGGCCAACATCGGAGAAGAGGAAGGGGTGCTGGACAACAACGAAAACAAGATAATACAGAATATCATAAAGCTCGACGGCATCAAGGCCTACGATGTGATGACACCGCGCGTGGTGGCGGCCATCGCATCGGAGAATATGACGCTCAAGCAGTTCTACAAGCAGGAAGAGCTTTCGCACAACTCCCGCATCCCCGTCTATTCCGATTCCCCGGAATTCATCACGGGATATGTCCTCCGCTACGACGTGCTGGAGAACCTGGCCGAAGACAAGTTCGACCTGCGCCTGAGGACCATCAAACGGAAGATTGCCGCCTTCCACGAGGAGACCTCCGTGAGCGACATCTGGGAGAGCCTGCTGAAAACAAAGGACCAGATTGCCTTGATCATCGACGACTACGGCTGTTTCCAGGGAATAATCACGCTGGAAGACATCATGGAAACCATTCTCGGAATGGAAATCATAGACGAGAACGACACGATCACCGACATGCAGCAGTATGCCAGGGAAAGGTGGAACAAGCGCAAGAAACAGTACAAGCAGATCGTCCTTCCCGATGAAGATAGTGACGAATAATTGCCGGTTGCAGTTGCGGGTTCAGATTTTTTGTATATCTTTGCAGTCCAATTCGAGGCTTTAGCTCAGTTGGTTCAGAGCGCTTGCTTGACAGGCAAGAGGTCAGCAGTTCAAATCTGCTAAGCCTCACCAAGGAAAAAGGCATCTGCATTATCACAGGTGCCTTTTTTTTCGCAGGCTCAAAAAGGGCTGGTTTTAAGCCCGGAAAGGTTTTTTTCTCTGTAGCGGGCTCAAAAATGGCTGGTTTTGAGCCCGAAAAGGATCGAAGGTCAGAACCGGAAGGCGAGTCCTCCACCGAATGAAAAGAACCAGCGGATGGGCTGTTCTCCCGAATATCTTTCACCTACCTCTTCCGCTCCCCGTGAAGTGCGGGAAACCAGGGTCCTGACGACGTTGTAGTGGAATGCCGGCATCAGTTTCAGGTCGAAACGCCATATCTGGTAATTCAGGGTCATACCGGCATCGACGGTCAATGAAAGAGGGCTTCTTTTTTCCGTCCATTCCTTTTCCCAGAACGGACCCGAATACGACTCGGACAGGGAACCCGAGCTTCCCGTAACAAACCCTGGAGTCACTCCGGCATAGAACTCCATGTCCCTGAACAGGCTTAGCAGGAAGCCAGCGGCTGCATCCTTGAACACATCCACGGCATCTTCCCCGTACAGTCCTCCCCATCCGGCGCTTTCAGCTGCTCCCCAGGCTCCGCTGCCGAGCCTTTCCCTGGGACTCCTGGCCCTGGTTCGGTATGCGATTGCAATCGGAAGCCCGAAATGGTTGTCGACCTCCGCCAGGCTCGGAGTGTATCTCAGCCCCGTCCTGAAGCCAAAGCCGCTCCAGAAGAACCGCCCATAATCCAGCCCAAGCGTCATATCGGCGTCAATGCCCTTGTACATAGGAACCGTAGTACCCACTGAGAATG
>CACXFP010000221.1 GCA_902766985.1 uncultured Bacteroidia bacterium
TATAAAGGAAATCAAACCATAAATGAATATGAAAGTCAAGTGTGTCGTATTTACGCTTGCCGCTGCGACTTCCCTTCTGTCCATGTTCCAGGCCCGCGCCGACGAGGGGATGTGGCTGCCCGCCCTTATTTCACAGAGAATAGCCGACATGCAGGCCAAGGGTTTCCATCTGACCGCAGAAGACATCTACAGCGTGAACCAGGCCTCCCTGAAGGACGCCGTCGTCCTTTTCGGCGGGGGCTGCACCGGAGAGCTGGTGAGCGACGAAGGCCTTCTTTTCACCAATCACCACTGCGGCTACGGCTATATCCAGAGACATTCCTCCGTGGAACATGACTACCTGAAGGACGGTTTCTGGGCCATGAACCGGAGCGAGGAACTGCCCAATCCCGGCCTGACCGTGAGGTTCCTCGAAAGGATGGAAGACGTGACGCCCCAGGTGCTTGAAGGCTATGATGCCAAGATGGATGAGGAAACCCGTGCGGAACTTGTGAGGAAGAATTCCGAAAAGATCCGCGAGACCGCTGTGAAGGACGGGAAGGGCCTGAAAGCCAGCGTTGAAGCCCTTTACTACGGCAACCAGTACTTCCTCTTTGTCTTCCGCGAATACCGCGACGTGCGCCTCGTCGGAGCCCCGCCGTCGTCCATCGGCAAGTTCGGCGGCGAGACGGACAACTGGGTGTGGCCCCGCCATACCGGGGATTTCTCCATTTTCCGCATCTATGCGGGGAAGGACAACATGCCGGCCGACTACAGCGAGGACAATGTGCCCTACCGCCCCAAGAAGTCGCTGAAGATTTCGCTTGCAGGCGTGAAGGAGGGCGATTTCACCTTCGTGTACGGCTGCCCGGGCAGCACCCGCGAGTATGTACATTCGGCCGAGGTGGACTATGTGGCCAACGTTTCCGACCCCCAGAAGATAGCCCTGAGGACCACCAGGCTCGACATCATGAAAAAATACATGTCCCAAAGCCAGGCTGTCCGGATCCAGTATTCTTCAAAATTCGCCGGAGTTGCAAACGCCTGGAAGAAGTGGCAGGGAGAGGAGAAGGGCATAAGGAAGATGAATACCGTGGCTGAAAAGCGGGAGTTCGAGAAAGGGTTCGAGGCCTGGGCCAAGGGAAAGCCCTGCGAGGGCATTACGGACACTCTTGCGAGCCTCTATGCGAGGAGGAATCCCGTCTTCAGGGCATATGAATACTACAATGAAACCGTGAGGGCGATAGAGAAGCTCCAGATGGCTTCCGGTCGTCCGGTCAGCGCCAAGGACTATTACCGGCCGATTGACGAAGAGACATTCACGGCCATGATGACAGCCTTCGATAAAGGTCTGGACGACTGTTACAAGCCGGAGTATTTCCTGAAATCCAGGGAGAGGTTCGCTTCGATGGAGGAGTGGAAGGATGCCGTGTTTGCCGACAGCCTCGAGGCCAAGAATCTTGCCGAGGCTCTCAACACGCATTATTCAAAGGTTATAGCCCCGCAGGTAAATTCCCTCGGCAGGAGGATAAACCTGGCCAACCGCACCTACATGAAGGCCCAGATGGAATACTGCAAGGACAAGACCTTCTATCCCGACGCCAACCTGACGCTTCGCGTAGCCTACGGCCATGTCAGAGGCTACAGCCCCGCCGACGGGGTGAGCTACAATCCCGTTTCCACCCTCACCGGAATCATAGAGAAAGACAACCCTGACATATTCGATTACAATATCCCGCAGACACTCAGGGATATATACGCCCGCGGAGGCTATGAGGCCCAGCCGGTGTGCTTCCTTGCCACCAACCACACTTCCGGAGGCAATTCGGGTAGCCCGGTGCTCAATGCTGACGGCAACCTTATCGGCATCAACTTCGACCGCGTTTGGGAGGGCACCATGAGCGACTATGTCTTCGACCCTGACTTCTGCCGCAACATCTCCATCGACGTAAGGTATATACTATTTACAATCAAGGAGATAGGCCATGCAGACTACCTCCTTGACGAGATGACTTTCGTAAAGTAGCGGTTTACCTGGCCAGGGTTTCCACCCCGGGGTTGCTGTAAATGTTTCCCGTTATTATTTTCCTGACGGTCCCATCCTGGATGCGGACCAGGGAGCCGTTGCTTCCGAGACCTTCAGGACGGCTGATGATCACCTTGTCCAGTGAAACCAGTCCGACATCGGCACCCACGATGTCGAAAAATGCTTCCTGGCAGGCTTCTGGTTTGTCCTCAACGACGTAGAGGCCGTCAACGATCAGCCTTTCTATGGAGGTGGGGTTGCCCGCATCCCTGGGCTTGTCTCTGTTGTAAGCGCCCCCTATTACAGCAAAACGGTGGTTGAATTCCGGTTTGTGGTGGTAGATATCTTTGAGGGTAAGGCTCTCTATGTTGCCGCCGAGTTTGAACAGGAAGGGGCGGGAATAGTCATAGTTGTTCTTCATCGGACGGAGGTCGATATTTTCGAAGACAATGTTTCCGAAATGTCCTCCGGTGCCTTCGAACCAGGGGTTGATGATGAAGCCGTAACTCCTGTAGGTGCCGCTGACGTTCCTGATGGTTAGCCTGTCCACCCGGCCTTCGGCCCTGCTGAGGATACGTATGCCCTGGTCGGCGTCGTCGAGATAAACCCCGTCAATCAGGACATCGGTGATTTCTGATACCATATCTACCTCGTCCGGGGCGACAGCGATGAAATCATCCCCGGAATTGCCGTATATGTTCCGCAGGACAGCGTGCTTTCCGGGGCCGAAAAGATGGATGCCGTCCTGGTTCTGATAGTCGGTGCGGGTCCTCCTGTCGATATGGACATTCTCGATGACCAGGTGTTTCCATCCAGCCAGAGTGCAGGCGAATGTGCGCTGGTCCACGATGGAAAAGTCCTTGAGCATCAGGTTCTCCACTCCGTACCATTCCATTCCGTACACCCATTCCGAGACCGGTCCCGGCTCCTTGCCCGGCACCGGTCTGTCGTGCACCTGCCCGCGGGAATTGTTGTTGTAGACCCCGCCGATGATGGCGATGTCATGGTCTTTGAGCACATGATAGTCTCCCCATGTGGCGTTGCTGATCACGCTGCAGTCCGACCCGTCGGCCAGGAAGAATCCGCAGGATTTGTCGGGGCAATATATCGTTGTGTTGGAATGGACGCGAAGGGTCTTGCTGACGAGGGCGGCCCCGTCCATTACGAAATAGAGCCGTCCCCATTCTACGGCAAGGTCCAGGATTTCCTGGATCGCTGCCGTCTGGTCCGTACCTCCGCCTTTATAGACGTCGCTGTTGAGGATGATTCCCGCTTCGCTGGCATGGACTGTCCGGGTTGTCCGAGCTTGCCTGCTGATTTCTACTTTCGCCTGGGCAGGGAAGGAAAGGGCCGGCGACATGATTGCCAATGTAAGAAAGGCCAGGATATTCAGTCTCATGGTGATTTTTGTTTAAGTCAAAGTAAAGATAAGAAAGAATTGTTAAATTTGTAAGGATAATAGATTCTAAATATAAATAGTATATCAATATGAAAACCAAACTGTTTTCCGCGTTGTGCGCCGTATTGGCCGTCGCGGCCTGTTCCACCCCTGATGGCAATAAAGACAGAGACCTGGTCTCTTATGTGGATCCGTACATAGGTTCCGGAGGACACGGACATGTATTCGTCGGGGCCAGCGTGCCTTTCGGTGCGGTCCAGCTCGGTCCCACCGACGTCCACACAGGCTGGGACTGGTGCTCCGGCTACCACTACAGCGACAGCGTGGTCATCGGTTTTTCCCACACCCACCTCAGCGGTACCGGCTGCGCCGACCTCTGCGACATCAACCTCATGCCTTTCACCGGCCCTATCCGCACCCAGAGGGCTGACAGACGGGCCAAGACAGTCACCGTGGACGGAACGACCTCGGCCTTCTACGGCCACGACAAGGAATCCGTTGCTCCGGGATACTATTCAGTCAGCCTCGGAAACAATGTAGATGTCGAGCTCACTGCCACGGAAAGGGTGGGCCTGCACCACTATTCCTACAAGGACGGTGAGGAGCGCCGCCTGCTCATAGATTTGGAATACGGCAACGACAATGTCCCTTATGACACGTATATCAAGAAGATAGACAGGCGTACCGTGGAGGGCTGGCGCATGTGCAAGGGCTGGTCTCCCGAGCGCAAGGTCTATTTTTACGCCAAATTCAACCAGGACATAGAGAACCTCCATACTTTCACCGGAGACACATTTACGGGCAAGGATGAACTTCGCGTGCAGAATCCCCTCGATAAAGATCTGAGACTCTACCGGATGGGAAGGGAAAAGGCCGA
>CACXFP010000222.1 GCA_902766985.1 uncultured Bacteroidia bacterium
GACCCTGCCGTGTCGGATGTCTCTGAGGTAATCCTTTGCTATCCTGGGATAACTGCGATATTGTATTACAGGACTGCCCACGCCCTCCTTCTCAGGGGCGTGAAGGTCATTCCCCGGATGCTCACGGAAATAGCCCATTCGGAAACCGGTATCGACATCCATCCCGCAGCCGTAATCGGAGATTATTTCGCCATCGACCATGGCACGGGCATCGTCATTGGCGAGACGGCCGTCGTGTGTAATCATGTTACTTTATATCAGGGGGTTACCCTCGGCGCGAAGAATTTTTCATACGGTGCCGACGGCCGCCCGCTGAACATTCCCCGCCATCCGGTCCTGGAAGACGGAGTGACCGTCTATTCCAACTCATCGCTGCTGGGCAGGATCACTGTCGGTCACGACTCGGTTATCGGCGGAAACGTTTGGTTGACCACGGATGTCCCGCCGCGTTCCCGCATCCTGCAGAGCAAGGCGGTGTATCTCAACGACTACACCGACGGGGCCGGCATATAGACGGATACCGGGCGGCAGGATTTTTTGCTATCTTTGCGGCATGGGATACAGAATCGTGAAAGCGAAGGCGGATGACCTCGGGACCGTCATGGCCATAATAGACTCCGGAAGGGAGATAATGCGTTCCTGCGGAGACGACAGGCAGTGGCCGGACGGGACCCCTTCGGAGGAGAAACTCCGTTGCGACATCGAGGGAGGGAATTCCTATCTGGTAGTGGCCGGGGACGTGCCGGTGGCGACCTTCGCCTTCATTCCCGGTCCGGATCCCACATATTCGGTGATAGAAGGAGGTGAATGGCTGTCCAGGGCCCCCTACCATGTCATCCACCGCCTTGCGAAGCTGTCCGGGTACAGCGGAATCCTTCCGGCCGTCCTTGAATGGTGTTTTTCCAGGACGGACAACATACGTATCGACACGCATGAGGACAATGCCATAATGAGGCACTGTCTTGAAAAGGCCGGATTTGCCTGTTGCGGGGTGATCCATCTGGCCGACGGAGCTCCTCGCCTGGCTTTCCAGAAAGAATTGTCAGGCACATGATCAGGAGTTTTATGGAACAAATCCCTCATTGGCACCCCGGGGCTGATTTTTCCCGGATGGAATTCTTCATCCGCCGGCTTGACGGGACCGGATCGTCGAGACATCCCCAGGTCCCATGGGCGGAGATGCCCTTGACGGGTTTCGTTTGGCTTTTTTCCGGGGAATTATTGGCCGATGTGGATGGCGAGTCGTTCCTTTGCTCCGCCGGGCATCTGCTTGTCATCCCAAAAGACCGGCGGTTCGCAGTACGTCATTATCCGGATGCGTCCGGATATGCGGGAGCATTCTCGGACAGTTTACTGTCGGCTGAAGGACTCAAGGTGCTTTCCGCCGTCAAGGAACCTCTGCAGCAGGCATTCTGGTTCGATGAGGCCTCGTTTGTCGGGGAATTGTTCAACATGCTTTCCATTTCTTCGGAAAAAGAAGATCGTGTCTTTATCGAGAAGGGGCTCGACCTCCTCATTTCCCGGCTTGACATATCTTCAGGCGTGCATTTTTCCCAACGGGTGTCGTCTTTCCTGGATGCCGTTTTCGATACCGAATCCGTTCCCGGTCCGGAATCCCGCTATGCTGCGGGAGCCGGAGTGAGCCTGAACTATCTCAACCGCATCGTGAAGAGGGAAACCGGCAGGCCGGTAGGGTTCTGGATTGATGCGGCCAGGGTGAGCCGTGCCAAGAGCCTGCTGAGGGAAACCTCGAAAAGCATCATTGACATTGCTGCGGAAATCGGCATATATGACCAGGCATATTTCTCGCGTTTTTTCCGTAATCGCACCGGAATGACGCCGACTGCTTTCAGGAAGTCGATGCACGGATAATCCAAATCTTCGTCCTTTTTGTTCTGAAGATTTCAGTCAGGTTTGCGGATATTTGCACCCGCAATGCTGACAGGTCTCTTTCTTTTCATATCGGGTCTTGCCCTTCAGGCCGGCGACACCCTTCTTGCTCCGGCGACGGTGACAGCCGTAAAGGGCAGTCAGCCCCTCATGAAACTTGCATCTCCCGTATCCACGGTAAACTCTTACCGGATGAACTCGCATGGCATATGGAGGCCCCAGTCCCTGTCTGCGGAAGTTCCAGGCCTGTATATTCCTGATTACGGAGCGTCTCTTACATCCACGATTTATTTCCGCGGCCTGGGGTCCAGGATGGAGAATCCCGTGATGGGCCTGTACGTGGACGGGATACCGGTGATGGACAAGAATGCCTATGATTTCGACTGGACCTTCATCCGCAGGGCATCGGTACTTCACGGTCCGCAGGGAACGCTCTATGGAAGGAATTCGATGGCAGGCCTGATGGTCCTGGAATCTTTCTCCCCTTCGGAAGGGGAGGAGCGCTCCGCCTTTGCGGAGTACGGAGGGGGCGGAACCTTCCGGGC
>CACXFP010000223.1 GCA_902766985.1 uncultured Bacteroidia bacterium
ATGTCTATGCGCCGAAGGACTTCCGGGAAAACCGGCACGGGAGAGGCCATCTTCTTCAGCTCAGGATAGATGCCGTCTTTGATGGATGAGAAGAAATTCGTTATCTTCCTCACCGTGTCCAGCATGGTCTTCAGCTTTCCAAGGGAAAGGACGTCTATGCTGTAACCGCTGCTCTCAAGGGGAACGAGGAAACCGAGGGTATCGATATATCCGCCAGTCGGGAAGTTTTCCTCGAACATCAGGATAAGCCTCATCTCGTCTGTCAGGGTGAGCCTGTGGCGGATTTCCGCCGGATCGGTACAGAAAACCTCTTCCGCCACCCTGTCCACCGCATATTCGGTGGAGCAGCGGTTCGAAACCATCTCCCTCACCCGGTCGAAACCGAGTTTGCTTTCCAGTCTGCCCGTCTCCTCGCCCATTTCCTATTCTTCGGATTTAAGGGATGCCTGTTTGTCAAGCGCCTGCCCCAACAGGAGCTTCAGTTCATTGATATTGTTTATGTGGGTAAGCTTGCCGCCTTTGACGAAAGATATGTCTCCGGTCTCTTCGGAAACCACGATCACATCTGCGTCCGTTTCTTCGGAAATGCCGATCGCCGCCTTGTGCCTCATGCCCAGACTGGGCGGGATGTCCGTCTTGGACGTGATAGGAAGGGTGCAGCGGGCAGCTACGATATGGTTGCCACTGATTATCATGGCCCCGTCATGCAGGGGGGAATTTTTGAAAAACAGGTTCATGATCAGCCTGCGGTTCACGTTGGAATCTATCCTGTCGCCGGTTTCGATGATGTAGTTTATGTTCGTCTTGTGCGGTATCACAATCAGGGCACCCGTCTTGTCGGCAGACATCTGGCGGCACGCTTCCACTATCTCGTTCACCGTGTCGTTTCCAAGCTGGTCGTCCTTGATTCCCAACAGGTTGTCAAGGAAGGAACCTCCTTTCCGGTACAGCTTGGTGTTGTTGCCGAACCGGATGAGGAAATGCCTGATTTCCGGCTGGAAGATAATGATGAGGGCCAGCACTCCGAGGTCAAGGAAGGTTCCGAGGAAGGCAGACATGAGCCTCATGTTGAAGGCTTCCACCACCACCCTGAGAATGAACAGGACAAGGACGGCAAAGAAAATGTTCATCGCTGCCGAACCCTTGATCCAGCGGAATACGTAATAGATTATGAAGGCCACCATCAGGATGTCCAGGATGTCCGTCAGCGACAGGTTCAGGAAGCCGAATATTTCCAGGGGGACCATTTATCCAGTTTTTTCTGCAAAGATACTATTTTCTCTATTTCATCTGCGGCAGGCCGAGGTCCTTGAAGGTGCGGGGAGCGGGGACTCCGGGGAGGGGTTTGCGGTCCTTGAGCTGCTCCAGGGCCACGGAAACGGCCTTGAGGAGCTGTTCGTCTTCACCGCTCCACTCTTTTATCGGGTCGTTTTCGAGGACGATGTCGGGATCCACGCCGTGGTTCTCCACAATCCATTCGCCGGTCTTGGCGTCATAGTTGGTGAAGAAAGGAACCCTGACGTCGGTGCCGTCCATGTAAGGAAGGGAACCGCTGATGCCGATGATTCCTCCCCAACTGCGTGTTCCGATGACGGTGCCGAGTCCGTTAGCCTTGAAACTCCAGGGGAAAAGGTCGCCGTCAGAAGCGCTGTACTTGTTGACCAACAGAACCTTGGGGCCGGTGTGGGTAGCTTCAGGGACGGTACCGGTAAGGTCTGAACCCCTTCTCATCGTCATCCTGTAGACCTCCCTTTGGAGACGTTCGATGACCATCGGGGAAATGTTTCCGCCGCCGTTCCCGCGGTCGTCTATGATGAGGGCCTCCTTGTCAAGCTGGGGATAATAGTATCTGATGAACTCGCTGAGGCCTTCCACGCCCATGTCGGGAATGTAGATATAACCCACCTTGCCTCCGGACTTTTCATTGACGGTCTTTATGTTGTTCTGGACCCACTCATAGTGGTAGAGGGGATATTCGTCCGCAATGGGCCTGACAACGACCTTCTTGCCTCCTTCGGATGCCGAACTATTGATAGTCAGCTCTGTAAGGATGCCGGCCTTGCCGACAAGCAGGGAATAGATGTTTGGAACGTCCTTGACGGAAACCCCGTCGACTGCAGTGATGTACTGGCCCTCTGAAACCCCTGTTCCCGGCTCGGTGAACGGGGAACGGAGAGTCTCCCTGTAAGGCGCTCCCTTCAATATCCTGTCTATCCTGAACCAACCGGACTTGTCTTTCGAGAGTTCGGCGCCTAGAAGACCCATGGACACCTTCTGGGCCTTGGGATACTCTCCCGGGGATATATAGGCGTGGCCGCAGGCCAGTTCGGATATCATCTCACCTATCACATAATTGAGGTCAAGCCTCGTACGCACATAGGGAAGAAGGGCCGCATATTTTTCCTTCAGGGCCTTCCAGTCCCTTCCATGCATATTTTCAAGATAGAATCCATCCCTGAAGGCACGCCAGACTTCGTCGAAAACCTCCGGCCATTCCTGGGAATAATCCACAATTGCCGCCACGTCCTTCATCGAAACCTTCTCGCCCTTCATCCTTGGACCGAATGCGGCAACCTGGATTTCTCCACGGTCCATCAGGACGGCCTTTTTGTCGCCATCCCTGTAGATGAAACTGCCCTTGCCGGCTTCTTCGGTCTTCCCTGTCTTGAAATCAAGTACTTTAATACCTTCGCGGCCTTCGCTGTACCAAAGCTTCTTGCCGTCGCAATAGTAATTGAACCCGGCGTTGACCGGAAGTTTCACAACCCTCGACTGCAGGCCGTCGGTATCTATCACGACCTTCACTTCCTTCTTAGATTCAGGTGCGGCCCCGGCCGGTTTTCCG
>CACXFP010000224.1 GCA_902766985.1 uncultured Bacteroidia bacterium
AATTAATATGCAGGACATTAGAAACATAGCCCTCATAGCGCATGTAGATCACGGGAAAACGACCCTCGTGGACAGGATGATATACCAGGCCAATCTTGTACGCAGGCCGGAAGACCTCGGAAACCTCATCCTGGACAATAACGACCTTGAGAGGGAAAGAGGGATCACAATCCTCGCAAAGAACGTCTCCGTTATTTATAAAAATACCAAAATCAACATAATCGACACTCCGGGACACAGCGACTTCGGAGGAGAGGTTGAACGTGTGCTCAACATGGCCGACGGAGTCCTCCTGCTCGTAGACGCCTTCGAAGGCTGCATGCCCCAGACAAGGTTCGTCCTCCACAAAGCCCTTCAGATGGGAAAGAAACCCATCGTAGTCATCAACAAGGTGGACAAACCCAACTGCCGTCCTGACGAGGTGCAGGAGGAAGTCTTCGACCTGATGTGCAACCTCAACGCTACGGACGACCAGCTGGACTTCACCACCGTTTTCGGAAGCGCCAAACAGGGCTGGATGTCGATGGACTGGAAACAGCCTACCAACGACATCACTCCCCTTCTGGACACTATCCTGGATGTGATTCCCGCACCTGAAACCGTGGAAGGCACCCCGCAGATGCTAATATCCTCCCTCGAGTATTCCCCCTATGTGGGAAGGATAGCTGTAGGCAAGGTGACAAGGGGCTCCCTGAAGGCAGGCATGCCGGTTTCCCTCTGCAAGAGGTATGACATCATTGAAAAATCGAAGATAAAACAGCTCATGGTCTTTGACGGCCTTGGCAAATCAAACGTCGACGAAGTCCATTGCGGTGACATCTGCGCCGTTGTGGGAATCGACGACTTCGAGATCGGCGATACGGTCGCGGACGCCGAAAATCCGGAGGCCCTCCCTCCCATCGCAATCGACGAACCCACGATGAGCATGCTCTTCACCATCAATAATTCCCCCTTCTTCGGGAAAGATGGCAAATATGTCACCTCCAGGCATATTAAGGAGCGCTTGGACAAAGAGCTGGAGAAGAACCTCGCACTGAAGGTTAAACCCGGGGCTAATGCGGATTCTTTCCTCGTCTACGGAAGAGGAGTGCTGCATCTTTCCGTCCTCATCGAAACAATGAGGCGTGAAGGATTCGAACTGCAGGTGGGCCAGCCCAAGGTGCTTGACAAGACCATCAATGGCCAGAGATGCGAACCGATCGAGGACCTCAGCATCGAGGTTCCCGAGCAGTTCGTGGGAACGGCAATAGAACTGGCAACCCGCCGCAAGGGTGCCCTCCTTCACATGGAACCGCGCGGGGACCGGACCCTCCTCGAATTCGATATCCCTACCAGGGGCCTCATGGGACTCAGGAACAACCTGCTCACCGCCACCCAGGGCGAGGCTATAATGGCCCACCGCTACAAAGAGTACCAGCCCTACAAGGGAGACATAGACAGCCGCAGCAACGGTTCCCTCGTATCCCTTGAGACAGGCCAGGCAATCGCCTATTCAATGAACAAGTTGCTGGACCGCGGACGTTTCTTCGTCGAACCGGGAGAGGAAATCTATGGCGGGCAGGTCGTCGGAGAGCACACCAGGGAGAGAGACCTGAACGTAAACATCTGCAAGACCAAGAAACTCACGAACGTCCGGGCAGCCGGTTCGGACGAGAAGATAATCCTCCCTCCTGCAGTAAAATTCTCCCTCGAGGAGGCGCTTGAGTACATCAGGGAAGACGAGATGGTGGAAATCACCCCCCATCACATGAGGCTGAGGAAGATCCTGCTCGATCCACTTGACCGGAAACGTCACGGCGACATCTCCGACGATGAGGATTAAAACAGGTTAACGATTATTGTTTGATATTCAGAAAAACTTTTATACCTTTGCAGTCCTTAAATCTGTTTGACGGTTATGGACGTTAGATACATGATCCCCTTGAATGGATTGAAGGAGGGTGCCGCGGAATTCCGCTGGCACGTTGGAAAAGAGTTCTTTAAAGAGTTTGGTAACGAAGAGATAAAGGACGCGGATATCTCTGCATGGGCAGAAGCGGTCAAGTCCGGAAAGTATATCGGCATAGACTGCCGGATTTCGGGAAAGGTGACCGTGGAATGCGACAGATGCCTGGGCGATCTTGAATTGCCCGTGGAAACGGAGAGAAAGTTCAGTATCAAGTTCGGGGAAGCGGAGGAATCCGCAGGCGCCGAAGAAGGAGAGAGGGAGACAGTCATCCTTCCTGAAAATGATACCGAACTGGACATGGGTCAGATCATTTACGACTACACCTGCCTTTCCCTCCCCATGCAACGGGTTCATCCCGAAGGAGGCTGCGATCCCGAGACCCTGAAGTACCTCGGCTCCGGGAAACCAGGCGGACAGTCTGCGGACAGTCCGTTCAGTTCCCTTAAAGGACTTTTGAACGAAAATAATAAAAAGTAAAACTATACAACAATGGCACATCCTAAACACAGACATTCAAAGCAGAGAAGGGATAAGAGGAGAACCCACGACTTTGCAGCCGTTCCCACCCTTGCAACCTGCCCTAACTGCGGTGCTACGATGATTTACCACAGGGTATGCCCTGAGTGCGGCTTCTACAGAGGACGCCAGATTATCGTCAAGACCGTCGCCGAATAAGGCGGTCTCCCGCATTCTGCCGGATGATTCCGGCTCATGGCCCCATAGTTCAACGGATAGAACGGAGGTTTCCTAAACCTTAAATCGTGGTTCGATTCCACGTGGGGCTACTGAACACGCCAGGCATTACGCCTGGCTTTTTTCGCAGCCGACGGCATTGCCTTTTATTATAGTTCCTTCACGGCGGAATAGCGCAAAAAGCATTCCCCCTGCAACTAATCCCGTCATCTCCTTCCATGGAGGTGGCGGGATATCAGGTTTTGATCCATATTTTACTATCTTATCCCCTTGTCGTACCAGCATTTTTTGATTATATTTGTAAGAGAGCGGACAGGTGAGACAACGGTCCATCGAAGGCTTGAACAATACATAAGTAATAACCAACCAATACCATGAAATATCCGAAAATAGGCATACGCCCCACCATCGACGGCCGTCAGGGCGGTGTCCGTGAGAGTCTTGAAGAAAAGACGATGTCCCTCGCCAAGGCCGTGGCCGAACTTATCAGCAGCAATCTCCGCAACGGAGACGGCTCCCCTGTCGAATGTGTAATCGCCGATTCCACGATTGGAAGGGTTGCTGAGAGCGCCGCCGCCGCTGAAAAATTCGAAAGGGA
>CACXFP010000225.1 GCA_902766985.1 uncultured Bacteroidia bacterium
AACACCTTCTTCTTCATCGACTACGATTTCAACGGGAACAACAGGCCCGACGGCGGGAAGAACCTTGCCAGCGGCAGTTACTTTGAGATCGCCCGCTGCCTCAACTTCTGGCAGGACACCCAGCTGGCCCCCCTGAGCCTCCACGTGGAGTACAACGGCGGCATCGGCTTCCCCAGCCAGAACTTCCTCTTCGGACTGGACTTCTTCGTCCATAACGCAAACTTCTCCAACACCTTCAACTTCAAGATCCTGGGCAAGACCTTCAGCAAAGGTACCACAAGCGATTTCCCCCTCCAGTTCACCTTCGTATGGGGAATGCAGGATATCTTCGGAGTCAAAGGCCTGAGGTTCAGTGGATTCGCTGATATCTGGGGAGAGAATGTGGTCGCCTTCGCCGAGGATCCCGCCTCCGACAAGTTCCTCAAGTCCGCGAAGTTCCAGTTCCTTTCCGAGCCCCAGCTCTGGTACAATATCGGCCGTCATTTCGGCGTCGACAACCTGAACATCGGCGGCGAGGTTGAACTCTCCTACAATTTCGCCGGCTACGACGGCTTCCATGTGCGTCCCTGCATCGGTACCAAGTGGGTATTCTGACCTGATTCCCGTTAATACTAAACATAAACCCTCATGACAAAATTATTGGAAAAAGCCTTCGGATTCAAGACCGGAGTGAACAGTGTAAGGACGGAGATCGTGGCAGGTATCACGACCTTCCTTACCATGGCCTACATCCTGGCCGTCAACCCCAACATCTTCGGGGCCCTGGAAGGCATGCCCCGCGGTTCCGTCTTCACTGCTACGGCCCTGGCCGCCCTGATCGGTACCCTGGTCATGGGTCTCTATGCGAAGAAGCCTTTCGCCCTCGCCCCCGGTATGGGATTGAACGCTTTCTTCGTATTCACCGTCTGCCTTACCATGGGACACAGCTGGCAGTTCGCCCTGACGGCCGTCTTCCTTGAAGGTATCCTCTTCATCATCCTCACGCTTACCAAGGTTCGCTCATGGATCCTCAACGCCATTCCCCTTACCCTGAAGCACGCCATCGGAGCCGGTATCGGCCTGTTCATCGCCTTCATCGGCCTGCAGAACGCCGGCATCATCGCCAACTCCGACGCCACCCTCGTGGTGCTTGGTGACGTCACCCACGGAACCGCCCTCCTGGCGATCATCGGCCTGGTCATCACCGGAGCCCTCGTGATCCTGAACGTCAAGGGAGGCATCCTCCTCGGCATCCTCGCCACCACTGTCATCGGACTCTTCGTGAAAGATCCCTCAACGGGAGCAGCAATCACCAAGCTCTCGGGCGTCATCTCGGCACCCGACAGCGTCGCCCCCATTTTCGCCAAGTTCGAGTGGGGACAGATTGCCAGCTGGGACATGCTTGCAGTGGTGTTCACCTTCCTGTTCATCGACATGTTCGACACCATGGGGACCGTAATCGGAGTATCCCAGAAGGCCGGAATGGTTGATGAGAAGGGCAATGTCGACGGCATCGACAAGATGTTCATGGCCGACTCCATCGCAACTGTCTGCGGCGCCGTGCTCGGAACTTCCACCACCACGACCTACGTTGAGAGCGCATCCGGAGTTGGTGCCGGCGGACGTACCGGACTCACCGCCTTCTCCGTTGCGGTCTGCTTCGCCCTGGCCCTCCTCTTCTCCCCTATCTTCCTCGCCATCCCCGGAGCCGCTACCGCTCCCGCCCTGGTGATCGTCGGCGTGATGATGATGGGCCCTGTCGTGAAGATCGACTGGAACGACTTCTCAGAGAGCATCCCCGCCTTCCTCACCGTCCTCCTCATGCCCGTCGCCTACTCCATCTCCGACGGTATCCTCATCGGTGTGATCGCATACGTTATCCTGAACGCCTGCTCCGGGAAGTTCAAGAAGATTTCCCCTACCATGTGGGTGCTCGCGGCCCTGTTTATCTGCAAGTACATCTTCATATAGCCGTGCGCCCTTATGCGGCCGTGAAGTGTAATTATCTTTCGCACAGCATAATGACAAAATCGTCTTACGGATATTTCGTAAGACGATTTTCTTTATTCTTTAAAATACAGGCAGTTACACTTTAC
>CACXFP010000226.1 GCA_902766985.1 uncultured Bacteroidia bacterium
GACGCCTCCCTCGTGGCATACGGCGAGGAGAACCGCGAATGGGGCGGAGCTTTCGCAGTGTATCGCGGACTCACCGAGGCACTTCCTCCCCACAGGCTCTTCAACACTCCTATCGCTGAAGCTGCAATTGTCGGAACGGCAATCGGTTATGCAATGTGCGGAGGCCGCGTGATCCCTGAAATCATGTACTGCGACTTCATCACCTGCGCCGGTGACGAGATATTCAACCAGCTGCCCAAGTGGCAGGCCATGTCCGGAAACATCCTCAAGATGCCGGTAGTGGTCCGCGTCTCCGTCGGAAGCAAGTACGGAGCCCAGCATTCCCAGGATTTCACTTCGCTCTGCGCCCATATCCCCGGACTGAAGGTCGTATTCCCCGCCACCCCTTATGATGCGAAGGGACTTATGAATTCTGCCCTCCAGGGAACGGATCCAGTCATCTTCTTCGAAAGCCAGAGGCTTTACGGAATAGGCGAGAAGTTCCATCAGGGAGGTGTTCCCAAGGAGTATTACGAAATCCCTCTGGGTGAGCCCGATGTCAAGAGGGAGGGCAAGGACGTGACCTTCCTTACCATAGGTGCCACGCTCTACAAGGCCATTGAGGCGGCCGACATGCTCAAGGAAAAATACGGAATGGAAGCCGAGGTCATCGACGCTCGTTCCATCGTTCCTTTCAATTACGACAAGGTGATAGCCTCCGTCAAGAAGACCGGCCGCATCATAATCGCAAGCGATGCCTGCGCCCGCGGTTCCTTCCTCAACGACCTGGCTGCCAATATCACCACCCTCTGCTTCGACGACCTCGACGCAGCTCCCGTGGTGCTTGGTTCCCGCAACTGGATCACCCCTTGCCATGAGCTCGAGGAGTCCTTCTTCCCTCAGGCGACCTGGTTCCTGGATGCCATCAACGAGCAGATAGTTCCTCTCAAAGACTGGGTGCCCACAAGCAACCAGACATCAGCCCAGAAGATTATCCGCGCAAAGAAGGGAGTCTGATCCATGGATATCGTTGACGTCAACGCCCACCTGCATACCCCTTACTCCTTCAGTGCTTTCGACAGTGTCTCCCAGGCGCTGGATATGGCAGTGAAGGAGGGGGTGAAGGTAGTGGGAATCAATGATTTCTATTCGATGGACGGGTACAGGGAGTGGAGTGTTGAGTGCAATGCAAGGCACCTTTTCCCCCTGTTCAACATAGAATTCATATCGCTCAGTACCGAGGACCAGGCAGGTGGCGTCAGAGTCAACGATCCCAACAATCCGGGAAGGACCTACCTCAGTGGGAAAGGCCTTGCCTATCCGGTAATCCTAAAGGGAGAGGAAGCGAGGAAACTTGCCGAGGTCCGGGCGGAATCGAACGCCCAGGTGGAGAGGATGTGTGGGAAACTTAACGTCCTCCTGGATTCGGTGAAAGCCGGATTCGGTCTCTCGTTTTCCGAAATAAGGGATAATCTTACGCGAGGGTCCGTCCGCGAGAGGCATCTGGCCAAGGCCCTGCGCCTTGCCGTCGAATCGCGTTATCCCTCAGATTCCGACAGGCTGTCGTTCTACGAGAAACTGTTCGGCGGGAAACCGCTGGCCGTCCCTGTGCACGATGTGGCTGCCGTGGAGAATGAGATCAGAGGCAGGCTCCTTAAGGCTGGTGGCGCCGCCTTTGTGCCTGAGGATCCCAAGGCCTTCCTCCCCGTTGAAACGGTGAGGGATATCATCCTTGCCGCAGGAGGGATCCCTACGTATCCGTTCCTGGCCGACAATGCCAAGGGAGAATTCACCGATTTTGAGGAGGACCTGCAAAAATGTGCGGATACCCTTAAAAAGAGAGGAATCCGTTCCTGTGAATTCATAACCACGAGAAATTCGGTTGGCGTCCTTGAAAGCTATGCCTCATACCTTTTGGACGAGGGCTTCACGGTCACCTTCGGGTCCGAGCATAACACTCCTGTCATGGAGCCGGTGAAACTTCGTACGAGGGATTTTGGGGACCTTACTGGCAAACTCAAGAAAATCAATTATATTGGTGCTTGCAAAGTGGCTGCCCACCAAAACGGACTGGAGTCCGTGGAGGACGGGGACGCCCTTATCTGCGGTACGGTAATGTAAATGACCATGAACGAACTTGACAAACTGATTGTAATTTCCCGCAAGTACGGCGGCGACCCGTCCATGGTCATCGCCGGAGGGGGTAATACATCCTTCAAGACGGCTGACAGGCTGTGGGTTAAGGCCAGCGGCCATGCCCTTGCTACGATAGGCGAGGATGGCTTCGCTGTCCTCGACAGGGCTCTTCTCAATCCTATGGGAGAGAAGGAATACAGCAAGGATCCTTCGGAAAGGGAGGCCCAGGTCAAGGATGACCTTGCGGCCGCCTGCATTACGAAAGACAGGCGGCCTTCCGTAGAGACATCCCTTCACAATTGCCTGGAGGCCAGATATGTGGTCCACCTTCATCCTACCCTGGTGAATGGCCTGATGTGCTCGGTCCAAGCCGGGAGCGTCTGCGGAAAGCTTTTCCCGGAGGCTTTGTACATCCCTTACACCGATCCCGGTTATACCCTGTTCAAGAAGGTTTACGAAAAGGTAAGGGCTTATAAGAAGGAGAAGGGGCATGAGCCTTCGGTCATTTTCCTCCAGAACCATGGCATATTCGTAGGTGCTGACTCCACGGAGAAAGTCGAGGAAATCTACGACAGAATAATGGAGACCTTGAAGAAGGCCGTGAAACAGTGCCCGGAGAC
>CACXFP010000227.1 GCA_902766985.1 uncultured Bacteroidia bacterium
CCTTCGATCACCGTCAGCGGACCTGCCGTAGCCCATTCACGTATGAATGGAATCAATGTGGTAAAAAGCCAGATGCCGAGGTAGACCTGCAGTTCCTTCTTTCCGACCTTTTCAGCCCAGGGCGAAAGCAGTGGCATGATAAGGTAGATGCCAATCAGCATATACACGAACCACAGATGTCCGGCCGAATAGTTGAAATTAAGTAGTAGGTCTTTGAAACTCTGCACCGGAGCCCCAGATATGAGGGCGTACACGATGCTCCATACGGCAAATGGGATAAGGATCCTGACCGCCCTGCGCCGGAAAAATTCCCCGGTCGTATAACGGATAGGAAACTGTACGTAGCTGGAAGCCACCAGGAAGAGGGGTACGCAGGCCCTGGAGATGGCTTCAAAGAAGGAAACCCAGAAATTATCTGCGGCGGAGAGGACCTGTGTGCCTTCTCCGCCGAAATAGAATGCTTCAGTGCTGTGTACGATCATTACCAGGAAGCAGGCGCATACCCGCATCCAGTCGATCCATGCCTCCCGGCAGTTTCCGTTCATTATTCTGTCAGTTTGTCGAGGGCAAGCTTTACAAGGCCGCGGACATGGGGCTTGTAGTCGGTGTTGCTGCTTCCCAGATGCCTGTTGGCAATGGCGCAGCAGACGGTGCCGGCCTCGTGTCCGAGATGGCGGGCAAGGCCTGCGACGGCGGAGCTCTCCATCTCGAAATTGGTGATCCTGTACTCTCCGTAGCGGAAGGACTCGAACTTCTCTACCATGTCAGGCATTGCGAGAGGCAAGCGGATAACCCTTCCCTGGGGACCATAGAAACCGCAGGCGGAGATGGTTACTCCCTTGACCGTACAGTCTTCGAAACGCTCGATGAGGCTCTTTCCGGCCTTCACGAAATAAGGGGTGGGAAGGTGCTTGTCCCAGCCAACGTGCCTGATGAAAGCGTCTTCCATGGCATTGTTTGATATCTTGTCCCTGTCGGCGTACCAGTTGATGAGACCGTCGCATCCGATAGAATAATGCGAGAAAATATATGAACCGAGCGGAATGTCCGGCTGTATGGCTCCGGTGGTGCCGATGCGCAGGATGGTGAGCGTGCGGTGCTCCGGCTTGATCTCCCTGGTGTTGAAGTCGATGTTCGCGAGGGCGTCAAGCTCGGTCATCACGATGTCGATGTTGTCGGTGCCGATGCCGGTGGACAGGACCGTAATCCTTTTCCCGTTGTATTTCCCGGTGGTGGAGACGAATTCGCGGCTCTGATGGCGGAATTCTATGTCAGTCAGGAATTCGGCAACCATGTCGACCCTTCCCGGGTCGCCTACGAGAATGACGTTGTCCGCCAGCTCTTCCGGCTTTACGTGGATGTGGAACGCGGATCCGTCACCGTTTATTATGAGTTCTGATTCGGGTATTCTCATGTCTTTTCCGTTTTAGTGTGATACTGTGTCAGGTTCAAATTTAGTTTTTTCTTTTCATTTTTCCTATTTTTGTGTCAAACCGGATTAATCATGTGGCAAAGAGTACAGACATTATACCTTGCAATCGCATCCGCCCTTGTCGCGGTCCTTTTTTTCAGTGTAAAGGCATTCACCATAGGTCCTGACGGGTCGCATGGCGAGGAGTTCACTTACATTTCCTATTTCCCCTATCTGATTCTCCTGGCCATCATTGCGATCCTCCAGGTCCTGGCCCTTACTACATACAAGGTGAGGGTTTTCCAGATGCGCACCGCCGTCCTAGCCGCCCTTCTCCTCATCGCGCTCCAGGCGTGGCTGGCAGTGGATTTCTTCCAGACCCATGAAGGGATGGTCTTCAGGTATACGGCCGTGTTCCCGATCGTTGCCTGCATCTTTGATTTCCTTGCCGCGAGGGGCATCCTGGCCGACCAGCTCATGGTAGAGAGTTCATCCCACCTGAGAGGCCCCCGCAGAAAATAAATTGCACGAAACATGAAACGTAATCTTTTCCATGCAGCCCTTGCGGCCGTCTTCGCCCTTTGCTGCATGCCCTCATTTTCCCAGACCATTCCGGATCCTGCGACTCCGGATGCCACTTACAAGTTCGCGGAAAAGGACGGGCAGGAACTCTTCCTGGACGACTACCTTCCCCATGGCGCCAGCGAAAACGCCCTTGACGTGCAGTCCAAGCCGACAATAATCTTTGTTTTCGGCGGTGGATTCAAGAGCGGCACCAGGGACGGGGAACTCTATCGGAGGTGGTTCCGGATGCTGCTGGACAGGGGATACAGGGTTGTATCCATCGATTACAGGCTTGGACTCAAGGATGCCGACAAGGCCGGACTGGGCCAGGTCAAGCAGATCCACAATGCCGTGGAGATGGCTGTCGATGACCTTGTCAGCGCGACTGAGTACCTGATAGCCCATGCCGGAGAACTGATGATCGATCCCGGGAATCTGGTGATAAGCGGGTCTTCCGCCGGGGCTATGACTGTCGTCCAGGCCGATTGGGAGCTCAGCAACCGTGCCGGCAGTGCGGACAGGCTGCCGAAAGGTTTCCGTTACGCCGGAGTGATATCCTTTGCGGGAGCCATCCTCTCTGATTCGGGGATGATCAGTTACCGCAACGAGCCGGATCCGACGTTGTTCCTCCATGGTACTGTGGATAAAATCGTAAACTACAATCAGATACGTGTCCCGTTCATCCGCTATGCCTTCTTCGGCAGTTCGCGTATCGCCAAGCTTTTCTCGAAGAACGGATACAACTACAGCATCCTTCGTTACAAAGACCATGGCCACGACATCGCAAACTCCATGATCGAGACATTCCCGGAGCAGATAAGGTTCCTGGAGGCCAATGTCGAGGGCGGTCAGAAAAGAGTGGTGGACGCCTTGCTTGACGACCCAGCCGTCCCTGTCAGGGGCGGGGCACAAAACCGTAAACAGCTGTATGCCGATTAGCGGCACACAGCTGTTTCGTAAGGTTTTTCCTTCTATTTTGCAGAATCCTGGTTATCGGCGAGTTCTTCCAGCCTCTTCTGGCCTGCCTCGACGAGCGGGCCATAGTAGGCCTTGAAATCCGCCCATCTGTAGAAGCCGTCCGCGACTTCGGGAAGGGGAAGGCTGGCCTCGTCTCCATTGTACAGCAGACGGAATATGATGTCAGGATTGCGTTTGCTGCGGTAGAAAACGAACTGGAAGTTCGATCCCATGGCCACCTTGTAGTCCTGGAAGAAATTCTTGATTTCGGAAGGATCGTCTATCACGGCTCCCATGGAATTGACCTCGAGGAACGAAAGCAGGGGGGCTATGCCAGTGTCGTGGGAGAATTTCAGCCTGAGATTCACCTCTTGCGGGGTGCCGAGCCTCGACAGGTCCGCGTCGGTGTCGATGATCGCCCTTTCCACGATGTCAACGGCTCCGAGTGTGCCCCTATGTTCCGTCGTGGGGCAGTGCCCCCAATAATAATAGAATCCCAGGATATCGGCTTCCCATCTGGCAAAGAGTTCTTCCGGGGTCCAGATCCTGGTAAAGAACTCTCCGCCCTCGGTGTCTTCAAGGCACTGTGCGGAAGCGCAGACCTTCCAGATCGCACTTTCTGCCTTTCCGAGGGAAAATCCCTGTCTTTCAATCCATCCTGTATCCTTGAAAATCCTCGAAAGGGGAACGGACATATCATATTCATCTTCCATGGCCTTCTTGGCCGCATCGGCCCGTGGGGAGGTCGAACTCTCGCGTATTATCTCCTTGCGGGTCCCGTCAAATGGAATCAGCCAGTCGACATATCTCTCCGAGGCGTCCATCGTTATGTCAAGGTCAGGGTCGCAGGATTTCAGTTCATCAAGAAAAGAGGTCATTGTGAGCATCACCCTGGGAACGCATGTAGCAAGGGCGGAAGCCCTGGTGCCTCCTTTGAACACTTCAGGGAACCGGCCGTACATTGTTTTCGCTATCCCTCTGACCTGTTTGAAACCGTAGGGAGACAGGTCCCCGTCCCTGCCGTCGGCTTTCTCCATCACCCGTAGGAAATAGTCCCGGAATTCCTCTCCGAGAGGGGTCAGGTTCCCGTCCATGTGTGCCTTGTCCAGAATTGCCTGAGTGGTCCCGTAAGGGTCGCTTCCGGAAGCGAATCTGGCTCCGTGCCGGGCATAATAGCTGATATACACAGGTTTGTAACCCTTGGGAGCAGGAGCAAGAGGGCCTTTCCCGAACTCCCGGATATAATATCCTCCTGCTGCTTTGAGGGGGTTCGCCATTATTTCGGCGCGGGCGTCTTCCCTGTACTTTTCTGCCCTGGCGTCCTGGGCGTGGATTGATGATGATCCGGCGAGGACGGCCACTGCGGCTGCGATGAGTCTAAGATGCTTCATGCTTGTTCCTTTTCTTTCAACGACACCTGGGTGCTCTGCTTGTCTGCGGACAGTCCGACCTTCAGCGCACGTGGCTCGGAGTTCTTGGCTTTCTTCCCGTTGAGGATCCTGTCCGAGATGATGAACTCCGACACGGGGTCCTCGATATATCTCATCACAGCCCTCTTCAAAGGTCTGGCTCCGAAGTTCGGGTCATAACCGGCGTCGGCCACGAACCTTTTCGCGGAAGGTGTGACGGTGAGTTTGTATCCTGACTCCAGGGCCCTTTCCCTGAGTCCTTTTAGTTCGATGTCGATGATCTGCTCTATATCTTCCTTCGAGAGCTGGTTGAAGAAAACCTGCTCGTCCACCCTGTTGATGAATTCGGGAGGGAATGCCTTCTTCACGGCCTTTTCGAGCACGGATTTCCGGTTTACGCCTACATTCTTCCCGGCAGTGGCGAAGCCCACGCCCGAACCATATTCCTCAAGGTCGCGGCTGCCGACGTTGGAAGTCATGATGACGATGGTGTTCTTGAAACTCACGAAGCGGCCGTTGCTGTCGGTGAGCCTGCCTTCGTCAAGGACCTGGAGGAGGATGTTGAATATGTCCGGATGGGCCTTCTCAATCTCATCGAGCAGTACAACGCAATAAGGCTTGCGGCGGACCCTTTCGCTCAGCTGGCCGCCTTCCTCGTATCCGACGTATCCCGGAGGAGCGCCGATGAGCCTGGATACGTTGAACTTCTCCATGTATTCGCTCATGTCGATCCTAACCATGTTCTCCTCAGAATCAAAGAGATATTCTGCGAGGCACTTTGCCAGCTGGGTCTTTCCGACTCCGGTCGGACCGAAGAATAGGAAGGTGCCGATAGGGCGGTTCGGGTCTTTGAGACCGGCGCGGTTCCGCTGGATGGCCCTTACGACCTTGTCGATAGCCTCGTCCTGGCCGATGATGCGGTTCTCGAGCCTGTCTTTCATCTTCATGATCCTGTTCCCCTCGGACTCTGCCACCTTGCTGACAGGTATCCCTGTCATCTTCGATACTACAGCTGCTATGTCTTCCTCATCCACGGTGCCGGACTTTTTCTTGCCGCCCGCAAGGTTCAGCCTGACCATCGAGCCGGCCTCGTCCAGGGCGTCGATGGCCTTGTCCGGCAGGAACCTGTCCGAAACGTAGCGGTCCGTGAGCCTTGCGCAGGCCTCCAGGGCCCCGTCGGTGTATTTCACCTGATGGAAGTCCTCGTAGTTGGCCCTGATATTCTTGAGGATGGATATGGACTGGGGGATGTCTGTAGGCTCCACGACTATCTTCTGGAACCTGCGGTCAAGGGCGCCGTCCTTTTCCACTACTTTGGCGAATTCATCCATCGTGGTGGCGCCGATGCACTGGAGCTCACCCCTTGCGAGGGCGGGTTTGAGCATGTTGGCGGCATCCAGGCTGCCCTGGGCCCCTCCGGCTCCGACGATGGTGTGGAACTCGTCGATGAAAAGGATGATGTCGGGATCCTTGCTGGCCGTCTGTATGATGCCCTTGAGCCTCTTTTCAAAATCGCCCCTGTATTTCGTTCCGGCCACAACCGATGCGATGTCCAGGGAGATGATCCTTTTCTTGGCGAGAGCGTCGGAAATCTCCCCGCCGGCTATCCTGAGAGCAATCCCTTCCACTATCGCGGATTTTCCCACCCCGGGCTCTCCGATGAGCATAGGGTTGTTCTTTTTCCTCCTGCCGAGGATTTCGATGACCCTGGCTATCTCCGTTTCCCTTCCTATCACAGGGTCGAGTTTCCCTTCCGCAGCCGCCTTTGTGAGGTCGTATCCGAAGTCCTCGAGATCGGCGGGTTTGCCTTCCTGTCCGGATGAAGGCCCGGTCCCTTCCTCAGGAGCGTTCTCCTCCCCTTCATCCGAGGGCTGTCCTCCCCCCTGGAGGTTCTGGTTGAGGAATCCCTTGTCCCTCATGTATGCCAGGATGCGCCCGTAGTCCACACCCTTCTGCCTCAGGTATGCCTGGCCGTAATTCTCCGTCGTGCGGCACAGGGCAAGCAGGAGATGGTGGGACGATGCTTCCGCGCTCCTCATCTTCGAAGCTTCCATGACCGTGATGCTCAGGACGTTCTGGGCATACCTCGTGAAGGTTACCTTTTCCAGTTCGGAGTAGGGTATGTTCTCGTTTGTGAAAATATGTCCGTCGATGAACCTTTTGAAGTCATCTGTCTCCACGCCAAGTCCCTGGAGGGTCTTGCAGGCGTTGTTGTCAGCGTGGCGTATAATTCCCAGGAAAAGATGGTCAGGGCCGATCCCGTAGCTGCCGGTCCTCATGGCCTCTTCGCGGGCATATTTGATGATGTCGTTGAGTTCTTGGGAGATTTTTATTTCCATAAAGATGTGTATCTACGCAAAAATAATGATTTTTTCCGCTTTATCGGCAATAACCGTGCAAATATCGGGAATGTGACATTTTGGCGGAAAACGGGTTGTTAAAATGAATATTTTTGAGTAAATTTGCACGTTTATAACTGTGGTTTAGTATATGGATATTGACGACAAGAACAAAGAGGGATTGGAAGGAGGCTTCGGCGGAGTGATTGAACCCGTGGAGATTGACCATGAGATGCGTTCGGCGTACATCGATTATTCGATGTCTGTGATCGTGTCCAGGGCCCTTCCGGATGTGAGGGATGGCCTGAAGCCTGTCCAGAGAAGGGTGCTTTTCGGAATGGACGGCCTGGGGCTCGGATATACCGGACAGACAAAGAAATCCGCCAGGATCGTAGGTGAGGTGCTTGGAAAGTTCCATCCTCACGGTGACTCCAGCGTATATGACGCAATGGCCCGCCTTGCCCAGAACTGGAACCAGAGGTATCCCCTGGTGTACGGTCAGGGAAACTTCGGTTCCATGGACGGCGACCCCGTAGCCGCCATGCGATATACCGAGGCGAAGCTGGAAAGACTCTCCGACGACGTCTTGGGCGACCTCGACAAGGATACTGTTGATTTCACCCTTAATTTCGACGATACCATAGAGGAGCCCACGGTCCTTCCGACCAAGGCGCCCCTCCTCCTGCTCAACGGTTCATCCGGAATCGCGGTGGGCATGGCGACGAACATGGCTCCCCACAACCTCGGCGAGGTCTGCGACGCCATCTGCGCATACATCGACAATCCCGATATCGACACCGACGGCCTGATGCAGTATATCAAGGGCCCCGATTTCCCTACCGGGGGAATCATCCAGGGCGTCAGCGGCATCAAGGAGGCCTATGAGACCGGAAGGGGCCGCGTGGTGGTCCGCTCCAAGACAGAGATAGAAGTGGCCGACAACGGCCGCGAGACCATCGTAGTGACCGAGATTCCCTACATGGTCAACAAGAAGGACATGATCGAGAAGATCGGCCAGATGGTCGAGGACAAGAAGATAGAAGGCATAACCTACATCAATGACGAAACCTCGCGCGAGGGCGTCAGGGTGGTCATCAGGGTGAAGCAGGGCAGCAACTCCAGCGTGGTCCTGAACACCCTGTTCAAATACACCCAGCTCCAGTCCAGTTTCGCGATCAACAACGTCGCCCTCGTCAACGGACGTCCCCGGACCCTCTCCCTCAAGGAGATGCTGGCCAACTTCGTGGATTTCAGGCATGAGGTGGTGGTCCGCAGGACAAAGTTCGAACTTGCGAAGGCCCAGGCGAGGGCCCATATCCTCGAAGGCCTCCTGAAGGCCATCGACATCATAGACGAAGTCATCGCGACCATCCGCGCATCCAAGAGTCCTGACGAGGCCAAGGCATCCCTCGTGGAGAAATTCGCCTTCTCGGAGCTCCAGGCCGCGGCAATCGTGGAGATGAGGCTCCGCCAGCTCACCGGCCTTGAAAGGACGAAGCTCCAGGCAGAATACGACGAGCTTGAGAAATTCATCGCCCGCTGCAACGAGATTCTCGGCAGCGTCGAAAAGCAGATGGAGGTCATCAAGCAGGAGACCATGGACCTAAAGGCCAGGTACGGAGACCCCCGCAGGACCGAAATCACCCTTTCCGAGGAAGAGTTCAACCCCGAGGATTTCTATGCCGACGATGACGTTGTGATCACGATCTCCCATCTGGGATATATCAAGAGGACTCCTCTGACCGAGTTCCGCATCCAGAACAGGGGCGGGGTCGGAATGAAGGGAAGCACCACCAGGGACGAGGACTTCATCGACCATATCTACGTGGCCAACATGCACAGCACGATGATGTTCTTCACCCAGTCCGGCCGCTGCTACTGGCTGAAGGTATGGCAGATTCCCGAAGGCTCCAGGGCTTCCAAGGGAAGGGCCATCCAGAACGTCCTCAGCATCCCCGACGACAAGATCCTGGCATACATCAACGTTCCTTCGCTGAAGGACAAGGACTTCGTCAACAGCCACTTCATCGTCCTTGTCACCAGGAGGGGCGTGGTGAAGAAGACTTCCCTGGAGGCGTATTCCAGACCGAAGCAGGGAGGAATCAACGCCGTCAAGCTCAGGGAAGGGGATGCCCTCATCGATGTCCTCCTTACCAACGGAGGGGAACAGGTGCTCATCGCCGCCCGGAACGGAAGGTGCGTGAGGTTCGAGGAAGAGAAGACCAGACCCATGGGCAGGGTGTCCACCGGAGTCCGTGGCATCAATATTGAAGAAGACGATGAAGTGATCGGTGCCGTCAGCTACGATCCTTCCGCTCCGGACGCTTCCGCGCACAGCGTTCTCGTGGTAAGCGAACACGGATTCGGCAAGAGGACTGACTTCGACGAGTACCGTATCACGAACAGGGGCGGAAAGGGTGTGAAGACCATAAACATCACTGACAAGACCGGCAGTCTCATCGCCATCAAGAACGTGACTGAGCTCAACGATCTCATGATCATCACAAAGTCCGGGCTTACCATCAGGATGAAGGTCTCCGACATCAGGCTGGCGGGAAGGGCCACGCAGGGTGTGAAACTCATCAACATCAAGGAAGGGGATTCCATCGCGGCCATTTCCTGTGTTGAACCGGACGACGAGGGACAGGAAGGACAAGAAGGACAAGAAGAAGATATCAAATAAACTGTATAACCATTCAATTCAGATTGACATGAAAAAGATTATGCTCGCGCTGGCTGTCCTCGCAACGATGCAGGTTGCCAATGCACAAGTTAAAAGCGCAGCTGACGCCGCTTCCATCATAAGCAAGGCCCAGGCAGCTGCCGATAACCCCAAGAAGGCCGCCAAGGCCGCCACGTGGATGGCTCTCGGCAAGGCTTATATCGATGCATACAACGGTCCTACCGGCAATGCTTATGTCGGCGCTCCCAAGGAAGAGCTCAAGATCCTCATGGGCAGCATGAAACCTGTCGCCTCTTCCGTCGTGAACATCCAGGGACAGCAGTATGAAAAGGACGAGTATGAGAACATGAACCTCTATTTCGCCGACGGCAGGGTCGCCTTCATGGAGGTTACCAAACCGTTCTGCGAGAACGCCCTTGAAAAGGCCGTGGAGGCATATGCAAAGGCTGCCGAGGTGGAGCCCAAGGGATCCAAGACCAAGGATATCAACATGGCGCTTACCGACATCAACAACAAGTTCGTCAATGACGCCTACGCCAAGTTCAGCCTCGGCGACATAGCCGGAGCGAAGGCAGACTTCGCTTCCGCTGTGAAGGCCATGGCCACCGCCCCCCTCTCCCAGATCGACACCAATTCCCTCTACAATGTGGGCTTCACAGCACACGCACTCGGTCAGTGGGAAGAGGCCAGGAAGGTATTCGAGGAGTGCATCGGCTACGGCTACAAGGGTAATGACGGAGACGCCTATGCAAAGGCTGCCGACTGCGCCACCAGGCTCGGAGACGATGCCGCTGCCAAGGGCTACCTTGAGGCTGGTTTCCAGGCATATCCCCAGAGCCAGAGCATCCTCATCGGTCTCATCAACTACTACATCAGCAGCAAGGAAAGCCCTGAGAAACTCTTCGTCCTCCTCGATGAGGCCAAGAAGAACGAGCCTGACAACGCTTCCCTCTACTATGTGGAAGGAAACATCTACTCCCAGCTCGGTGACAATGAAAAGGCCGTAGCCGCCTACAGGAAATGCAACGAGGTCAATCCCAACTACGAATATGGCTACATCGGAGAGGGTGTCATGCATTACAGCAATGCCGTGAAGATCCAGGACGAGGCTTCCAAGGAGCTGGACGATGCCAAGTACATGGTCCTGGTAAAGCAGTTCGAGGAAGAGCTCAAGGGCTGCATAGCTCCTTTCGAGAAGGCATTCGAGATCACATCCGACGAGGCCCTCAAGGTGAATATCGCAGAGTATCTGAAGAACGCCTACTACCGCTTCCGCGAAGAAAGCGATACCTACAAGAACGGCTATGACAAATACGACAAGATCGTAGCCGAAGGCAGGGCTGAATAAGCTTGGCCGTCAGGAAAATATGACAATCAACGGCCTTCCTTTCCGAAGGCCTTGATTATTTTGGTCACCAGGGGGTGTCGGACGATGTCATTGTCTGTGAAGATGACGGTTCCGATGCCCTTGATGTTTTTCAGCATGTTCATACCGCTGATGAAGCCGGAGTCCGCCTTGTTGGGAAGGTCGACCTGGGTCGCATCTCCGGTGACGATGAATTTGGCATCGTTGCCCATCCTGGTAAGGAACATCTTGAGCTGTCCGATGTTTGTGTTCTGGGCCTCGTCGAGTATGACGCAGGCGCGGTCGAGGGTGCGTCCCCTCATATAGGCCAGGGGGGCGATCTCGATGGTTCCGTCATTCATGAATTCCTGGAGTCGTTTTACCGGAATCATGTCTCCGAGGGCGTCGTAGAGGGGAAGTAGATACGGGTCGAGTTTTTCCTTCAGGTCTCCCGGGAGGAAGCCCAGCCTCTCCCCGGCTTCCACGGCGGGGCGGGTGAGGATGATTTTCTTTACTTCCCTGTTCTTGAGGGCCCTGACCGCAAGGGCTATCGCTATGTAGGTCTTGCCTGTTCCCGCAGGTCCGGCGGCGAAGACCAGGTCGTTGTTGAAATAGGCCCTGACCATCTCCTGCTGGCGGGCGTTCCTTGCCCTTATCGGCTTTCCGTCGGTTCCATGTACTATGACAGCGTCTCCGTGGAGGGCGAAATCATGTGAGGAAGAGCTTTCGTCAAAGAGGGATTCCACATCATAGGAGGTCAGACCCGGCTTCTTACGGGCCTTGGAGATGAGTTCCCCGAACTTTTTCTCGAATTCCGCAGCCTTTTCCTGCGTGCCTTCGACGAGGATCTCATTTCCTCTCGCAACTACTTTTATCCCGGGAAAATATGTCAGGAATTCTTCAAGTACCCTGTTCCCGGCTCCATAGACGGCGATGGGGTCTATCCCTTCCAGTATGATGGTTTTCTTCATTGGCATCGGTTATTATGGTGCAAATATAATCTTTTATTTTGACCCGGATCCATTCTTGCTAAACTTGAGTTATTTAAGTATTTTTGCAGAATATTGGATAATTGTGCCATGAAAACCAAGTCATTCGCTTTTGCAGCCTTGCTTTGCATCCTCCTGTCAGCGGAAGGGTGTGATTTCCTGAGGTCAGTATCCGGCCGTCCCACTTCGAGGGACATCCAGAAAAAAGCGGAACTGATCCAGAGGGAACTTGACCGCAAGACAGCTTCCCTTGATTCCATGAAAAGGATCGAGAAGCAGCTCAAGGATTCCCTTGCCTACATGGACTCCCTCAAGCAGTTGAAGGGCACCGTCCTGAATCCGTCCAAGCTCGGGGGACTGTATACCACCAAACTGGAAAGTAAATTCTACATCGTCATCGGCGCTTTCCGCGAAAGGGTCAATGCCGAGACACTTGTGAAGAAGGTTTCCGCCCAGGGGTATCCGGCGACCCTCATCAGTTTCCGCAACGGTTATAACGTGGTCGGGATATGCCCTTCCAATACCCCCCAGGCTATCTATGATACGCTTAAGGAAGTGAGGGAAAAGGATTTCTGTCCGGATGACGTCTGGGTGCTGATGAACGAATGAGGATGAAAAGCTTATACGTGATCATAGCGGTTTCCCTGGCCGCCCTTTTCCTTGCATCGCCGGTTTCCGGACAGTACAGGGACGGACGTTCATACGTGGACCTCAACGACAGCGAGACTGTTTCGGCCCTCAAGAAGCATGTCCGGATATTGGCTTCGGACGCGATGGAGGGGCGGAAGGCAGGTTCTCCAGGGGAGGAAGCCGCCGCCGATTACCTGACCCAGGCGTTCAAGGACTGCGACATAGACCTTCTGAGCGGAGACCATGGGGATGTGTTCGGAATGCGCATGAGCAACGGCGACACGATAGCCTCCAGGAATGTGATCGGATTTATCCCGGGCTACGACAAGCAGGTGAGGGGAGAGTACATCGTCATCGGTGCAAGGCTCGACAATCTGGGCACGGAAACCATGACGGTTGACGGGGCTCAGGTCGAAAAGATATACAACGGCGCCAACGGCAACGCTTCCGGCCTCGCCATGCTCATAGAACTCGGCCGCAAGCTGAGGACGAACAGCGTGCTCATGCGCCGGTCCGTCCTGCTCATGGGTTTCGGCGATTCCCGTAACATGAATGCCGGTTCATGGTACTTCCTCAACAGGGCTTTCACCGACGTGGACAACATAGTGGCGATGGTGAACCTGGACATGCTGGGTACCGGGAACAGCGGTTTCTACGCTTACACGGCATCCAATCCGGACATGAACGCGATCATATCTTCGGTCAACTCCACCCTTCAGCCCATCTTTCCCGAGGTGACGACTTCCGAACCATATCCCTCCGACCACAGGTCGTTCTATGACAAGAGGATACCTTCGGTGTACTTCACTACCGGCAGATACTCCGAGCATGACACTCCGAAGGATGTCGAGAACATAATCGATTATGCCGACATGGAGAGGGAGCTTGAGTACATCTACAGCTTCTCCATTGCGCTCGCTTCCACGGACCATGCTCCAGCCTTCGATTCCACCGTTGCCAGTGCGCGTGCAGGCGGCGGTGCCATTCCGTATTACGACTGTGACCGCAAACCTACCTTCCTCGGAAGCCCCGATCCGGCGAAATTCCTCCAGACGTGGGTGTATCACTATCTGAAATATCCGGATGATGCCGTGAGGAACGGCATCCAGGGCCGTGTGCTCGTGGATTTCGTGATAGACGAGAAAGGAAAGGTGACCGACGTCAAGGTCCTGAAGGGAGTGGATCCGCTTCTCGATAACGAAGCCGTAAGGGTGATAAGCGCTTCTCCGGATTGGAAACCTGGGACCGTCAGGGGAAAGAAGGTCAAGTCGAGGATGTCCCTTTATGTGGAGTTCCGGCTGAAGGAAAGGAAGAAATAA
>CACXFP010000228.1 GCA_902766985.1 uncultured Bacteroidia bacterium
AAGAGTTTGGAAATATGGGGGAGTTTGGATAGATTTGAGGAAAAGAACGAGCATGAAAGCGAATAGAATAATCCGGGCAACGACAGCTGTCGTTATTGCGGCAGCCATAGGGGGATGCATCTATCTCAACGGTTTAATGCCTATCATTACAGGTTATGCAGCGAAGAACATGGCTTCCGCAGTCTTCATATCCGGAAGGGATCCCGTTGAAGTGAAGGCTCTGGACCTGGATTTCTTCCCCGTAAAGTTAAGCGCGGTAAAAGTCGATTATGAAAAGAAGACCGCCACCGGCCGGTTTCTCTGGTATAAATCCGTAGCTGCATTCAGGGAGGGGTACGGTGTAACTCTTCTCAGGGGAAAGGGCAGGAAGACGTTTTCCGCAGATTCCTTCCCTCTTCCGCAACAACCCGTATACACTGATCCGTTGGAGATGGGAGACCCGGAAGAGATCGCACGTCTCGAACCTGTAACGAAGGCGCTGTTTGAGAACCACACTTACAGAGATACGCCATTCGCATTCGTCGTCCTCCACAAGGGCGCCATAGTGGCGGAACACTATAGGGAAGGATTGGACCGTAACACCAGGCTCCTGAGCTGTAGCATGGGCAAAAGTTTCACCAACGCATTGACAGGTCTGATGTATGGAGACGGTCTGGTGGACATCAATGCCCCGATGGATATTCCCCAATGGCAGGAAGACGGACGTAAAGACATCACCCTCAAAGACCTTCTGCAGATGCAGAGCGGGCTGGAATGGCGAGAACAGTACAGCAACAGGTCTGATGTGAATTTCATGTTGTTCCGCGAGCCCGACATGGGCCTGTACGCCCTCTCGAAGCCTCTCGCGCACGAACCTGGAACGCATTGGTACTACTCCAGCGGCAGTACCAACATAGCGATGCGCTATCTGCGGAGCAAGTTCAGCTCTGACAAGGAGTTCTACTTATATATGAGGGAGCGGCTTTTTGCTCCGCTGAGCATAGCCGATCCTTGTTTCGAACCCGATATGTCCGGTACCCCGGTGGGATCGTCCTACCTCTATGTCACAGCCCGCGACTACGCCCGGTTCGGACAACTCTATCTCGAAGGCGGACGTATCGGGGACAAGCAGATTCTCCCTGAGGGTTGGGTAGATTTCACGGTCTCTCCGGCTTCGGGAAGCGATGGGAAATATGGAGCCTCCTTCTGGTTGAACAAGGATCGCGGATGGAAAGATATTCCCGAGGATATGTTCTCCTGCCGGGGATTTAACGGGCAGGCAATATTCATCGTCCCTTCACAAGAACTCGTGGTCGTTATTCTTGGACACTCGCCGGAGAACGATCACCACCGGCTTATGGGCGACATTATCGGTAGTCTGGCGCCGGAGCCTGCTGAAAAGAAACTTACCAGCATCCTCCAGGTGCTTGATACCAAGACAGGAGAAGTCCGGACGGTCAAGGAGTTTCCAGGCCGGATCGAAGCGCCGAACTGGACCATGGACGGACGATACCTGATATACAACAGTCAGGGACGTATCTGGCGGATAGCACCGGACGGCGGGCAGCCGGAGGAGATACCGACAGGCGAGGTGACCGGTTGCAACAACGACCACGTCCTGTCTTCGGACGGCAGGAATCTGGCGGTCAGCGGAGGGTCCGCCAGGTTGAGAGGCTCACGGATCTTCATACTTCCGCTTGAAGGCGGAGAGCCGCGGCTGGTTACACCGGACTCACCCAGTTATCTTCACGGATGGAGCCCTGACGGCAGGACGCTATGCTATTGCGCACAGCGCGACGGGGAGTTCGATGTCTACACAATCCCGGCAGAAGGAGGAAAGGAAACGCGCCTGACCTCCGCCACAGGTCTCGACGACGGTCCCGAATACTCCCCTGACGGCCGCCATATATGGTTCAATTCAGTACGCAGCGGCCTTATGCAGATATGGAGGATGAATGCAGACGGATCAGACCAGTGCCAGATGACATTCGACAAGGATCTCAACTCCTGGTTCCCGCACGTCTCCCCCGACGGCAAGAAAGTCGTCTTCCTGTCCTACCGTGCAGGAGACCTCAAACCTGACGAGCATCTCCCTGACAAACACGTCTATCTCAGGATAATGACCCACAAAGGGAAACGAGTCCGCACGCTTCTGAAATTGTTCGGAGGTCAGGGCACCATCAACGTAAACTCATGGGCACCTGATTCCAGACACCTAGCTTTCGTAAGTTACCGGCTGGAATAAGACAGTTTCTCCCAAATTCCCGGAAAACAGGCCACTTTATTATTTTTCAATCGGTTCCATCGCAAATTCCG
>CACXFP010000229.1 GCA_902766985.1 uncultured Bacteroidia bacterium
GACATGGCCGTGAAAAGTATGCCTTCCTTGAAGGGCCGTCCGGACACATGGATAGGCCTGCCATTGCAGAAAGCCCCTTTCCCGGCCAGCGCCGAGTAGAGTTCTCCCCGCCATGGGCTGTAGACTACCCCGGCGACCGGGATCCAGTCTTTCACCAGGGCGATGCTGATGCAGCAGTTCTCGTTGCCGCGGGCGTAGTTGGCTGTCCCGTCTATGGGGTCTATGATCCAGACATATTCGTGGTTGAGGTCGGCCAGGTCCTCTTCTTCGCATAGGAATCCGCTCCCGGGAATGAGCTTGGAGAGACGTTCAGTGAGGAAATCCTGTACTGCTATGTCGGAGGTGGTGACTATGTTTTCCACAGACCCTTTCTCCTGGATGGAAAAGCCCTCCCTTGACATCAGCGGGGAAGCCTCTTCTGCGATGGATATGATATCTTCAATGTCAATCATTACTTTTATCCTTTCAATACCAACAGGCACAGGATTACTTTGCAAAAAGCCGGCCGGGGACCATCCAAATCGATCACCTTAGCGGCAAAAACCTTAACTTTGCACTACAAAGACCGAAAGCCATGACCAAAAGCATTATTCCCGTCCTCGCCGTACTTGTCCTGCTGCTGTCTTGCTCGGGAGAATCCGGACGGACCACTTCAGTTCCCCTGACCTGCATCGAGCCCGCTTTCCTGCGTCCCGGTGACAAGATAGCCATGGTGTCCCCGTCCTACCATATACCCATGGAAAATGTGGATACCGCAGCCATGGTATTGGAAGAGTGGGGCTTTGTTCCCGTGGTGGGAGCCAATGTGGACAGCGTCTATCTGGGTCATTATGCCGGAACGCCCGAGGAACGCCTTTCCGATCTGGAATGGGCTCTGAGGGACACTTCCATCAAGGCGATCCTCTGCAATCGCGGAGGCTATGGCACAATCCGTCTGGTGAATATGCTCCCGAAACGGTCCATCAGCTCCAACCCGAAGTGGATAATCGGTTTCAGCGACATCACCACCCTGCATGGGATGGCTGCCCGCTCGGGCGTCATCAGCATCCACGGCACGATGGGTTCTTTCCTTTCAAAGTCCAAGGGAGCGGACCTCTCCAGCATTTTGCTGCGGGATATCCTCACCGGTACTATTCCCGAATATGAGGTGCCGGCCCATCCGCTGAATATCCCCGGGCATGCTGAAGGGACTCTTGTCGGAGGCAACCTCTGCACATTTACGCCAATCCTCGGAACTGGCGCCGACGCCACCCAAGGTCAGGACATCATCCTGTTCATAGAGGAGGTCGGGGAGGATATGAGTCATATCGACCGCCTGATCAACATGTTGATACTAAACGGGGTTTTCGACAGGTGCAAGGGAGTGGTCCTGGGAGAATTCACCGATTGCGAAGCCAATCTGGACTACGGCAGCGTGGAAGAGATGATTGTTTCCTACCTCAAGGATTACAATATCCCGGTCCTGTGCGGCTTCCCTGCCGGCCACGGCGCCGTGAACCTTCCTCTTCTGATGGGGGCTCCAGTCACGATGGATGTCACCGGCGAGGGGGCCAGGCTGGGCTTCAACGTGAAAGGTTCAAAGAAAACGGTAAGGACGGAATAGGATACCTTATTTCAGGAAGGCGAAGAAGACGGCCGCTACTATGCAGGCGAAGGCGGCGATGTGATTCCACTGGAAACGGGTGCCCTGGAAGAGGAACATCACCACGACGGTAAAGACGGTAAGGGAAACAACCTCCTGGATTACTTTCAGTTGTACGATATTGAAGGGACCCCCGTTGGATTCGAAGCCGATCCGGTTGGCGGGTACAAGGAAGCAATATTCGATGAAAGCCATTCCCCAGGAAAGGACTATGACCAGGATGAGGGGCCAGTCGGTGGAGATTTTCATCTGCTGGAGCTTCAGGTGACCGTACCAGGCGAAGGTCATGAAGACGTTGGAAATGCAAAGGAGCAGTACTGTGATGATTCCTTTCGGCATAAGTATATGGTGTTTTTATGTTACTGATTCAGTGTTTCGACTGGGAGATTGTCAGAGTTTGCGAATAAGGGTAAGGCCGTCCCGGAGAGGAAGGATTACGCTCTCGACGGCCGGATCCGAGGCGACCATGTCGTTGAAGTTGACGATGCCGGAGGTCTGCCTGTCTGCGGGAACATTGTCGGAAAAGACCTTTCCGTCCCAGAGCACGTCATCGGCGAGTATGAGTCCTCCCGGCCGGAGCAGGGGTAGGACGAGGCGGTAGTATTCGCAGTACTGCCTCTTGTCGGCATCGATGAAGGCGAGGTCGTAAGGGCCTTCGAGGGAGCGCAGGGTATCGAGGGCGTCGCCGATATGGAGGGAAATGAGCCCGGAGACTCCCGCCCTCTCCCATCCTTCACGGATGAGGTCTTCCATTTCGTCGTTTATCTCCAGGGTGTCGATGTGTCCCTCTCCCTCCAGGCCAAGGGCCATGCATGCCGCTGAATAACCTGAGAATGTGCCGATTTCGAGGATTCGGCGGGCTCCGGTGAGGGAAACCAGCATCTTCAGGAGCCGTCCCTGGACGGGACCGGACACCATCTGGGGATAGTTGGTGCGGATATGGGATTGGCGGACGATCCAGTCAAAGGCTTCCGGAAGGGGCGTGGAATGTGATTCAAGGTATTTGTCCAGAGGTTCTTTCATCGTATCATAGGAATATGAGTCGGGAGACGCGGCCGGGGGCGAGGATATCGGCGGCGGAAGCCATGATGTCCGAGGGGGAGATGGAGGCTATCCTTTCCCTGATTTCTTCGTCTGAGCTTATGTGGCCGTAGGCGAGAAGGCTCTTTCCCATGGAGAGGCACTGGGTTTCCCCGTTGTCTGAACTGATTGCCAGCTGTCCGAGGAACTGCTTCCTGGCGGCCTTTACCTTTTGTTCGGACATGGGGCTGTCCTGGAGTCTTGTCACCACTTTCGAGATGGTTTTGAAGCATTTGTCCAGGTTAGCCCGGTCGCAGCCGAGGTTGATGGCGAAAACTCCGGTGTCCGAGAAAGGGGTATAGGAGGTCTCGACGTTGTACACCCAGCCGTGTTTTTCCCGAAGTTCGGCATTCAGCAGGGAGTTTGAAGCCGGACCGCCGAGTATGTTGGCCAGCAGGGATGCGGAGTACCTGGCGGCCCCGTCATAAAGGGAGGGGGCCGTGCCGCCGATTACGGCGTTGGCTTCGTGGTTCCTCTTTTCGAGGGTCCTGTCGAAAAGGGTAGGAATCGGAGAAGGGGATGCGGAAACAGGGGAATCAGGTTCGCGCGGTTCCTCTCCGAAATAGAGGGAAATGAGTTTCACGAGAAGCCCTTCCATCCTTTTCTCATCGATATCAGCGACTACCGCGACGGCCATCCTGGATGGAAGGAACCGCTCGGAAGTGAATCTCCTGAGGTCGTCTCCGGTAATCTTCTTTACCGTCGAACATTTCCCCAAGATCCTCCGCCCCAGCGGATGGCTCCCGAAAAGCATTTCCTCGAACCTGTCGTAGATCTCATCCGCCGGGCTGTCCTTGTAGGAGTTGATCTCATCGGTCACCACGCCTTTCTCGGTTTCGATCTCATTGTCGGGAAACGTCGGCGCCGTGGCGAGATCCATAAGCAGCCCCAGGGCCTTGCCGATGTCTTCTTTCAGGACCGTGGAGTGGATGACGATCTCCTCTTTCGTGGTGTAGGCGTTGAGTTCGCCGCCGAGCTTGTCGAGGTAGGAATTTATGGTTGAGGCGCTTCTGCGTGAAGTCCCTTTGAAAATGGTATGCTCTGTGAAATGGGCGATACCTTCAGGGAACCCGCCCTCGTCCCTTGTGCCGCATCTGATGCTCAGGGAGCAGTATCCCACCGCGGAGCCGCTTCTTTTCACGGCATACCTGAGTCCGCAACGCGCTTTCCCTTCAATCATTTCGCTCTTCGTTACCTCTTTATCTGACTGCCGACACTATTTTCCCTATGTCTCCGCTCTGGAAACCTTCCGGGGTCTTCTTTGAAATCTTGTGCTTTTCGAACAGATAGAGCCTGTGGTCTGAGGCCCCGATGAGAAGACGGTAGCACACTGACCCTTTCTGGGGATCGAATGGTGCGATGACATAGCTGACTGCGGTATTCCCGTCACCGCGGGAAAAGGCTTCGTCGGCCTCATCTTCGGGTACTATCCGGACGGCCGTGCCGAGGTCTTTTCCTTTGAATGCGGAGGCCTCTTCGGAGAGGTCGTCTTCGGAGATGAGGACGGTCATGTCGCCGGATTTCTTGAGCGAGTGGACCTTAAGGGTTGATTCGCCCCTTGAGCCGTGGTCTACGGCTGCCGTGGCCATTTCCTGCACCAGGTCAATGAAAGCGCTCATGAAAACGACTTCCCTTCCGGACGACATCGTAGATGAGCAGAGAGGGAGGGAGATGACTTCGTAAAAATCATTCAGGGGGGAGTCCGGTTTCGGGGCCGATCCGCCTTTGATTAGGGTCATCATGCTGAGGCCCGGTTCGGTTTCCTTGCGGAACTGGGCCTGGACTATCAGCAGGAAATAGTAGTCCGCGCTGCCCTTCAAGGTATTGAATTCATCGAACGTGCAGAACTCGTACGGGGTTATCCTCCAGCGGCGTATCACCTCTTCCTTGAAGGATTCGTCGAGGAGTTCGTTGCCGGTAAGGACCACCTTGGTGGTCTTGTACATCAGGTCGGAGAGTTTTTCCTTTCGGGTTGTGAATTTCGCCTGGGCGGCGGCATCCGTACCTGTGAAGGAACAGATTGCGGCAAGGGCCAGGATTATGAGGGTCAGTCTTTTCATATCAGTCGTCTCCTATTTGTGCAAAGTTATTAAATTAATGATTAAATTTGTCTGTTATGTCGGATTATGTAGTATCAGCACGCAAATACAGGCCGGACTCTTTCGAGAGCCTGATAGGCCAGGATACCATCGCAAAGACCCTCAAGAATTCAATCCTCCGGGGTCAGTTGGCCCATGCCTATCTCTTCTGCGGCCCCCGTGGCGTCGGAAAGACCAGCACCGCCCGGATATTCGCCAAGACCATAAATTGTGCCAATCCCACGAAGGACATGGAGCCTTGCGGCCATTGCGAGTCCTGCGAGTCCTTCCAGGAGGGCCGTTCCTATTGCATCCACGAACTCGACGCCGCGTCCAACAACGGAGTCGAAGACATCAAGTCCCTGATGGACCAGGTGCAGATTCCTCCCCAGGTCGGGAAGTACAGCGTGTATATAATCGACGAGGTCCACATGCTTTCCACTGCGGCCTTCAATGCCTTCCTCAAGACCCTCGAGGAGCCGCCGGCACACGCTATATTCATCCTTGCCACGACTGAGAAGCATAAGGTCCTCCCCACCATCCTCTCCCGTTGCCAGACTTATGACTTCAACCGCATCAGCGTGTCCGACATGGTGCGGAACCTGAGGTCCATCGCCGAGAAGGAGGGGATTAAGATCGACGACGAGTCCCTCCATGTAATAGGCCAGAAGGCTGACGGGGCGATGAGGGACGCGCTGACCATCTTCGACCAGACGGTGGCTTTCTGCGGGACCGACGTGAAATATGAGGATGTGCTGAGGAACCTGAACGTCCTTGATTATGAGTACAGTTTTTCCCTTGTCGAGGATTTCCTGAGGGGAGATTATGCTGCGGCTTTGAGGACTTTCGACGAGGTGCTTTCCAAAGGGTTCAACGCACTCCATTTCGTGGGAGCCCTCAGTTCC
>CACXFP010000230.1 GCA_902766985.1 uncultured Bacteroidia bacterium
GGCTTAAAAACGGCAATTACCTCGGCCTTTATCACAGGGGGCACGAAGACAAAGATCAAAGCCCGCTCACCGTATGGCAGAGCATATCGAAGAACGGAGGACTCACCTGGGGGAAACCCCGGTGCGTGGCAAAGGTGGAAGGCAAAGACCCCTGCGAGCCCTGCGTCTTCCGCTCACCTGACGGAAAAGAGCTCCTGTGCATCATGAGGGAAAACTCCCGAAAAGGCAGGTCGCTCATGATGAAATCCCGCGACGAAGGCAGAACGTGGTCCCGACCGGTGGAAACCTCCTGGTCACTTACCGGCGACCGCCACATGGCTAAGTATCTTCCCGACGGGCGCCTCGTGATCTGTTTCCGCGACATGGCTCCCGACAGTCCCGAGAAAGGACATTTCACTGCATGGACCGGCAGCTACGACGATATCGTGAACGCCCGTCCCGGAGAGAAGAGAATCAAGCTCATGCACAGTTACGGCAGCTGGGATTGCGGCTATTCGGGAGTGGAAATCCTGCCCGACGGCAGCGTCCTCGCCACAACCTACATCAAAATAGCCCCCGGCAAAGAGAAAAACTCTCTCGTCAGCATCCGGTTCATGCCATAAAGTATTATCTTTGCACCCTCATTTTTAACCGTTATGCCTAAAGCCAAGAGCAAGATACAGATCAACAACAAGCGGGCCTCCTTCGACTACCTGTTCGTGGAGACCTACACCGCCGGTATCGTGCTCTACGGAACGGAGATTAAGTCCATCAGGGCCGGAAAAGCATCCCTTGCCGACGCTTACTGCTATTTCGATACCCGTGGACAGCTTTGGGTAAGGGGGCTGAACATCTCCCAATATTTCTGGGGCTCCTGGGGACAGCATGAACCCAAACGCGACCGCAAGCTCCTCCTGAACAAGAGGGAACTAAAGCATCTTCGTCAGGCCGACAAGGAAAAAGGCATGACCATCGTCGCAGTGAGGCTCTTCATCGCCGACAACGGCTACGCCAAACTCTTCATCGCCCTTGCGAGGGGCAAGAAGGAATACGACAAGCGGGAATCCATCAAAGAGAAGGATATCCGCCGGGAAATCGAACGCGGAATATGACAGTCCACCCTAATGTCAAGGTCAACCTGGGCCTGAGCGTCCTCCGGAAAAGGGAGGACGGGTTCCACGATATCGATACCGTGTTCGTACCCTGCATGGAAATCTGTGATACCCTGGAGGTTATAACGGGCGATGATTACAGCCGCACCTCCGCTTCCCTCTTTGCCAGATACGGAGAGGATGTCACGCAAGGGATTTCCGAAGACGGGAAACTCATGATAACGATAGCCAGGGAAGGAGGTATTGACTGGGATCCCCTATCGGACCTGTGTGCAAAGGCGTATTTTATTTTGGCAGAGGATTTCGACCTCCCTCCGGTCAAAGTATTCCTCGAAAAGAAGGCTCCTGTCGGCGCCGGTCTCGGCGGCGGTTCTTCAGATGCCGCCTTTACCCTCAAATGCCTCAACGGTCTTGCCGGTCTTGGCCTTTCCGAAGACAGGCTCGCATCCTATGCAGCAAGGCTCGGGAGCGACTGCGCTTTCTTCATCTACAACCGTCCGATGAGAGGAACGGGCCGCGGAGAAATCCTTGATGACATCGATCTGAACCTGGAAGGATATGATCTCAAGGTCATAGTGCCTGACGGCATTTCCGTTTCAACGAAAGAGGCCTACGGAGGTATCGTTCCGCGGGAGAATCCGGCGTTCGCTCTTCCGGAGAACATGGAGGACGTCCCTCTGACAGAGGCGCTGAGACATCCGGTCGAGGACTGGAAACATCTTGTTTACAATGACTTCGAGACTACGGTATTCAACAGGCATCCCCAGCTTGCCGCCATCAAGCAGTCATTATACGAATCCGGAGCCCTCTATGCTTCCATGTCAGGCTCCGGATCGGCTCTTTTCGGTATCTACGAAAGATAGGGCTACAGCGTCTTAATGTGAATATTGCGCCAGCGGACCTTGATGCCGCCGCCGTCGTGGATCTGGAGCGCTATGCGGCCGTGTCCAGCACCTATCTTGGCATCATGGATGTCGGTCATGGGCTCTCCGTTGAGCCAGGACTGCAGATGGTCGCCTTCAAGACGGATGCGCATGGCATTCCATTCTCCCTCTTTCAGGATATCCTCCTTGTCGTCGGGTATCTGATAGAGCCAGCCGCGGCCGTAGGACTCATAGACTCCGGCAGTGTCATGACCCTTGGGAGCAACCTCAACCTGCCAGCCGTTTACGATCTGGCCGGGCATCTGGACGAAAGAACGGATGAAAACGCCGGAATTGCCGTTCGCCTCCTGCTTGAATTCCAGGGAAAGGTCGAAATCGTCATAATAATCGGTGGTCGCAAGGTAACCGTATTCGTTGTCGGGACCGCTCTCGCAGACGAGGCTGCCATCCTGGTCCACATACCAGGGATCAGTGCCGTAAAGGTCCCAGCCGGTGAGGTCCTTCCCGTTGAAAAGATCCTTCTCGACGGGCTTGTCGGGGAGCTCCTTGATCTTGATATTGCGGAACCATGCCGGGAAGCCATGGTCCTGGAGGCAGAGATGTCCGGTGCGGGAAAGGCCGTACTCGGGATGATCGGCCCATTTGCCGCTGTTCTTGCGGTTGTACCAGTCCGGGGTCCAGGCGTCAAATTCAACCGTAACCTGGCCGTTCAGATAATAGGTCACATGGCCGTTGTCGAATACTATCCTCGAGGAGTTCCACTCGCCGGCAGGATTGAGTTTGCGGGAGTCGAAATCAGGAACATACATCGCATAATCGACACCGCAGCGCTGCCAGGGCTCGAGTTCATAATCGTTGACCTCGGCATAATTGTCATCGTCGATCAGCTGATACTCGGGGCCGGTGGTGTAAGGCACGGAGAACTTGGGATTCTCGACCACATGATAGAGCATGCCGCTGTTGCCGCCCCGTGAAATCTTCCACTCCCAGCGAAGGTCGAAATTCTTGAATTCCTTGTCGGTAACGATATATCCGCTGGCATCTTCCCCTTTGCCTTCAGCCATTATGGTCCCGTTTTCCACGGTCCAGGGGCCGGTGAGGGCCTCTCCGTTATAGTCA
>CACXFP010000231.1 GCA_902766985.1 uncultured Bacteroidia bacterium
AGCATGGGCTTCGGTCGCAAACTGGGCAGCGACTTCCCCTCTGAACTCGGAGGGAACATTCCCACCTCGAAGTACTACAACAGGATCTATGGCAAGGGAGGATGGAAATTCTCCACCATCGTTTCCCTTTCCATCGGCCAGGGAGAAATCGGGGTAACCCCCCTGCAGATTGCAAACCTGAGCGCCACCGTGGCCAACCGGGGTTATTACGTGATACCGCATATCGTGAAAGAATCCGAAGGGGTTGAACTGGATGAAAAGTTCAAAACCAGGCAGTACACCATGGTGGACACGACCCAGTATAAGAAGGTGATCCAGGGCATGTGGAGGGCTGTCAACTCAGGATTCGGATCGGGAGGAACGGCCAGCATCGCCGCCGTGCCCGGGCTGGATATCTGCGGCAAGACCGGAACTGCCCAGAATCCCCGCGGAGCCGACAACTCCGTATTTATCTGCTTCGCTCCGAAAGACGACCCGAAGATAGCCATCGCCGCATACATAGAGAATGCCGGGTTCGGGGCCACCTGGGCCTGCCCGATAGCTTCGCTGATGGTGGAGAAATACCTTAACCGGGAAATAAGTCCAGACCGCAAATACCTGGAGGACAGGGTATTTGAAGGGAATCTCATGTCCAGGGTTAAAACAGACTGACATGGGAGGAAGCTACGAAAGGACACTCAGGAAATCCCTTGACTGGCATCTGGTACTGATGTACCTGCTGCTCATCATCATCGGATGGGTGAACATCTATGCCTCTATCCATTCATCGGAGCCATCCTCTATCTTCGACATCGGTTTCCGGTCAGGAAAGCAGTTCCTGTGGATCCTCACATCGATAGGGCTTGCACTGACCATCCTTTTCGTAATCAATCCGAAATTCTGGGAAGGGATATCCCTGCCGACCTACATCCTCGTCCTGGGACTGCTTGTCGCAGTAATATTCCTGGGAACGGAGGTCAAAGGCTCCAAATCCTGGTTCAAATTCGGAGACATAGGCTTCCAGCCGGCCGAAATTTCAAAAATCACGACATCCCTGCTTCTGGCCATGGTGATGTCAAGGCCATCTTTCAAGCTCACGCGATCGAAGGATTTCTTCATCGTCGCAGCCATACTCGGCCTCCCGATGCTCATCATCCTCGCCGAAAGCGAGACCGGATCGGCACTGGTCTACGTGGGATTCATATTCGTACTGTATCGGGAAGGTCTTTCCGGATGGACCCTCGTTGCCATAGGCATGGCCATCCTGCTTTTCATCCTTACCCTCACCTGTTCGCCCCTGGTGTCGATGCTTGTACTCATCGGCCTCATAACGGCATTCAACGCCCTTGACTCGGGAAGGATCGGCAGGTGGCTGGTCACCATGGTCCCTTTCATCGTGGCGATGGCGTTGCTGCCAAAGGGCTCGGCATTGATCCAAGAAAATCCGGACATCCCGGCCGCCCTCAAGACCATCAAGCCTGTATGGGTAGTGCTCGGGATCTCCATGGCCAGCCTGCCCTTCCTCCTTGTCAGGGCATGGCGCAATAAAGACAGGTTCCTTCTCATGTCTTGCTTCGGATTCCTTGCCGGAGTAATAATGATTTTCTCCGCCGATTTCATTTTCAACGACGTGCTTCAGGACCACCAGAGAAAAAGGATCGAGGTCCTTCTCGGCATGAAGGAAGACCCTTCCGGAGTGGGGTACAATGTCAATCAGAGCATGATCGCCATCGGCTCCGGCGGATTTGCAGGGAAAGGTTTCCTGAACGGGACACAGACCACATACGGCTTCGTACCGGAGCAGAGTACGGATTTCATCTTCTGCACGGTGGGAGAAGAATGGGGCTTCCTGGGATGCGCCGTCGTCATCCTTCTGTATGTAATGCTGATATGGAGGATATTGCATGATGCCGAACGGAGCCGGGAGCCGTTCACACGGATATACGGCTATTGTGTGGCCTCGTGCATATTCATGCACCTTTTCATCAACATCGGAATGACGATAGGACTGATGCCCGTGATAGGCATCCCTCTCCCCTTCCTCAGCTACGGAGGCTCCTCCCTCTGGACATTTACCATCATGCTGTTCATTTTCATAGCCTTGGACAGGCAGGAGAAAAAATATTTTTAGACATGAAAGAATAATTAACGTTAAACTTAATATGGAAAAGAATAAGATTCCGGTGCTGCTGCTCACCGGATACCTTGGAAGCGGCAAGACAACACTCGTGAACAGGATCCTTTCGAACAGGAAAGGGATAAAGTTCGCAGTGATCGTGAATGATTTGGGAGAGGTGAACATTGACGCTTCGCTCATCGAGAAAGGAGGGATGGTGAACCAGCAGGACGATTCCCTGGTCGCCCTGCAGAACGGATGCATCTGCTGCACCCTGAAAATGGATCTCGTCAACCAGCTCTGCGACCTTACGAGACAAAGGAAATTCGATTACATTGTGATCGAGGCCAGCGGTATCTGCGAGCCCGCTCCGATCGCCCAGACAATCTGTTCGATCCCCGCCCTCGGGCCCCAGTACAACGACGGCAGCCCTTTGCCGGCCCTCGACTGCATAGTAACCGTAGTGGATGCCTTGAGGATGTCTACGGAATTCAGCTGCGGGGACACCCTTCCCCTGCGGAACTTCGACGAACAGGACCTCGAGAGCCTTGTGATAGAGCAGATCGAGTTCTGCAAC
>CACXFP010000232.1 GCA_902766985.1 uncultured Bacteroidia bacterium
GACGACCATCATGATCTTCTTCTTGACGTCCTGCTCGTCGTTGTTCATGGCGATGTAGACGCTGATGGCGCCGATGATCGCCACGACTCCGGCGATGGCGTAGCAGAGCTTCACGACGATCGGGACGTACTTGGCGATCTCCTCGGCGACGGTGCTCAGCGCGCTAGTGCCGGCGGTGTAGTCACCGGCAGTGTTCTGCGCGAAGGCGGAGACGCCGCCCACAAGCAGCATCAGGGCCACGGCCCTCGTCTTCGGGGAGGCGAGGAACTTCTTCACGCTGTTGATAATCTTTCGCATTGTTGAGTGTTCTTTTTTACGTTTGACTTTTGGGTAACAAGCTCCAGAAGGGAGCTCCCATCCATCATTTCCTGCCCTGCATCCGGACATGTGCACCTGCCCGAAACCGCATGCCTGCGGGATGGATTCTATGTCCGGTATCCGAAGAAAGCCGGGAAAACGGCCGAGGCGCCCAGGACGAAAAGGATGGCTCCGAGCAGAGTCATGACATTCTTCGCCGTCTCACCTTCCTGGTATTGCATCTTGGCGAAGATGAGGAGCGCGGAGATGATGGCCACGATGCTGCCGACAGCATAGCAGACATTCACCACATAGAACATCATCGTCACGACAAAGTCGTGGGCCTTGGCCAGTGCGCTGGCGCCCCAGGAGTAATCCACTCCGCCGGACTTGGCGGAAGCGGCCTGTGTCACCAGCATCCCGAGAGAAGAGGACAGAAGGGGAGCGGAGATCCGTCTAAATGCGCATTTCCGTTTCATCTTCCACCTCCTTTCCCTGTTCCTCACCGGAAGGGTCCTTCTCTGCGGGTACAACGGTCTTGTCAATCTCGACGGGCGGCCTGCCGTAAAGCATGGCGGAACGGAGCATGTCGGCGACGAGTTCCGTGGACTGCTCCGCCTCGACCTCCTCCATCCCTGACTGGATGGACTCGATCTTCTCGGCGGCGCGCCCGCTGGCAGCACCCGCTTCGTCCTGATCCGGCTCTTCATCATTATTAATGGAATCACCGTGAAGCGCTTCTGCCAGTATTTGCCTGGCAGCCTCGTTCCTGTCTTCGTCCTCTGAGCCGACGCGAAACCCGCCGTCCGTCTCGACCACAGCACGGCTGGACTCGGGAGAATCCTCCAGTTCGAAGGACTCCTCCGAGGACCGGCGCTGCTCCTGGGGCTTGGCCCAGAGGTCGGCGCCGACGATGACGGCGTAGTAAATCACATAGGCTGCGGTCAGGCAGGCGAAGAAGATCCAGAAAGCGCTCATTTCAGTTGTACAATACCGTTGTTCGTGTTTCAAATTGTTGCCGGGACGACTCTTAAAAGTTGCCGGGATAGGCGCATTTCCGAGTTCGAACCCAAGAGCAAAATATGAACAAAAACATCAAATGAAACACTTTCGTGAAGTTTTTTCGAACTTTTTTCGATAACTCGCCCAAACTCAAATAAGTGGTACTTAAATTTGGTACTAAATAGCCACAATCACGAAAAAGGGACCCTCCCGTTTCAGAGAGAGTCCCCGTCAGTTTTGCCGGGTCTGCGTATCTAGGTTGTACAAGCCAACCCGGCAGTACAGGCTGTAATCACCCAGAGTCGGGATGCCCTGCGCTGCGCTTACCGGTCAGGTAATCGTTCAGGTCATCGTATCCCTCATACAGCGAAGACAAGGACTCGACCCTGTCACCGACGGCGTCCCGTATCCTTTCAAACGCCTTCCTTCCCGCCGCGTCGTTGTCCAGATAGCAGTAGGCGTGCTCATACACCTCTATGAAGGGAATGGATTTCTGCACCATGCTGGTAGAATTCAGAACGATGCAGTCACAACGTTCCCGCCGGATCAGAGAGTCGTTCCTTCCATCTGCCAGCACCATATAGGACAGAAAGTCCATGAACCCTTCGAAGACACAGCAGGAAGCGGTCCTATGTTGCTTCGACACATATACTATACTGGGAGATTTCGGTCCGTGACACCCTTTGAAGAAAGCGTTCCTGATTTCCATACCGCCGAGCAGGTTCTCGAAACAGAGGGCAAAGAAAGGCTTCCCGTGAATGGTATAGTGGATCTCCCTACAATACCGC
>CACXFP010000233.1 GCA_902766985.1 uncultured Bacteroidia bacterium
CGAGCAGAGCCGCAAGACCTGGGCGGCAGAAGGAAGGACATACACCTACGACGGCATCGAGGCCATGGCCCGCGAAGCCATCGATTTTCCTTCCATAGTGGATCCCGACGACCCCAGGTTCGCCTCTCCCAAGGATATGGACGCCGAGATTAAGGCTGCCGTCCGCGAGAGCGGCCAGAGGGTTCCCACCACCGACGGGGAGATGGTCAGTTGCATTTACCACAGCCTGACCGCGAAATACAAGGAAGTGATAGCGAAGCTCCAGAAATTCGCTCCATTCCCGATCAACAAGCTTCATGTCATAGGCGGAGGCTCGGCGAACGCCACCGTGAGCCAGCTTACTGCGGATTCCCTCGGAATTCCTGTAGTCGCCGGCCCCACCGAGGCCACGGCCATCGGCAACATCATGATGCAGGCCAAGGCCGCAGGACTGGTCCGCGACCGCTGGGAAATGCGGAAGGTCGTTGGCGACACCTTCAAGGTGAAGACATACAATCCTTCATCTGTCATTTCAAAAGCATACAAATTAATAACGCGATAATTATGAAAGAAGAACAGATCAAAAAGGCCTACGAGATTGCCAAAGAGCGCTACGCCGCCATCGGCGTCGATACCGACAAGGCGGTCGAACAACTTGAGAAACAGCAGATTTCCCTTCATTGCTGGCAGACGGACGACGTGATGGGCTTCGAGAGCAATGCAGGACTTTCCGGAGGTATCCAGACCACCGGCAACTATCCAGGCCGCGCCCGCAACATCGACGAGGTCAGGAAAGACCTTGAATTCGTGAAGACCCTGCTCGCGGGCAACCACCGCGTCAACCTCCACGAAATCTACGGAGATTTCGGAGGAAAATTCGTCGATCGCGACAAGGTCGGCGTGGAACACTTCCAGAGCTGGATCCAGTGGGCGAAGGACAACAACTTCAAGCTTGACTTCAACTCCACCTCATTCGGCCATCCCAAGAGCGGAGACCTCTCCTTGGCCAATCCTGACGAGGGCATCCGCAGTTTCTGGATCGAGCACACCAAACGCTGCCGCAGGATTGCCGACGCGATGGGCAAGGCCCAGGGAGACCCCTGCATCATGAACATCTGGGTGCATGACGGCCAGAAGGATTACACCGTCAACCGCAAGAAATACCGCGAGATCCTCGCCGAGTCGCTGGACGAGATCCTCAAGGAGGACCTTCCCGGCATGAAGAGCTGCGTCGAGGCCAAACTCTTCGGCATAGGCCTTGAGAGCTACACCGTCGGCTCCATGGACTTCTTTGAAGGCTACTGCGCTTCCAGAAAGGTTATCTACACCCTCGACACGGGCCATTACGAGCCCACGGAGAACGTTGCCGACAAGGTTTCGTCCCTCCTCCTCTTCGTCCCCGAACTTATGCTCCACGTCAGCCGCCCGGTCCGCTGGGATTCCGACCATGTGACCATCATGAACGACATGACCCTGGACTTCTTCAAGGAACTTGTCCGCGCCGACGGCCTGCACCGCGCCCATGTGGGACTCGACTATTTCGACGCTTCCATCAACCGCATCGGAGCCTATATCATCGGCACCCGCGCCACCCAGAAGTGCATCCTGAGCGCCCTGCTCGAACCCCTCGCGAAACTTCGCGAGTATGAGGCGGAAGGCAAGGGCTTCCAGAAGCTCGCCCTCCTCGAGGAGGCCAAGACCCTGCCCTTCGGCGCCGTGTTCGACTGGTTCAACTACAAGAACGGCGTTCCCGTCGGAGAAGGGTTCATCTCCTGCATCGAGCAGTACGAGAAAGACGTTACGTCAAAGAGGTAATACCACATGAACATCATACTCGGATTACTGGTCATCGCCGTAGGGGCGTTCTGCCAATCCAGCTCATACGTTCCCATCAACAAGGTGAAATCCTGGAGCTGGGAGTCATACTGGGCCGTCCAGGGCGCTTTCGCCTGGCTCATTTTCCCGCTTATCGGGGCCTTGATCGCCACCCCCGCCGGTGAATCCCTCTTCGGGATGTTCGCCTCCAATCCAAAGGCCAGCCTCCTCACCATCCTCTTCGGAGCCCTTTGGGGAGTAGGGGGACTCACATTCGGCCTTTCGATGCGCTACCTGGGCGTCGCCCTCGGGCAGAGCATAGCCCTCGGCACCTGCGCCGGCCTGGGAACCCTTCTTGAACCCCTCTTTACCGGCCACGCCGACAGCCTCACCTGGCCAGTTATCGTCGGGGTGGTTGTGACCCTCATAGGAATAGGAATCCTCGGCGCCGCCGGAGCCATGAAGACCAGGGAGGTCGATGACGAGGCCAAGAAAGCCTCCGTCAAGGACTTCAATTTCGGCAAGGGTATTTCCGTAGCCCTGCTTGCAGGCTTCATGAGCGCCTGCTTCGCCATCGGACTCGGTTTCGGTAAGGAACTGACCTGGAGCGCGACCCCCCAGATATTCAAGAGTCTCCCGGCCACCTTCCTCGTTACCCTCGGCGGAGCCATGACCAACCTGTGCTACTGTTTCTACCAGAATTCGAAGAACCGGACCTGGAGCGATTATTCCAAGGGTGCGGTGTGGGGGAACAACCTCATGTTCTGCGCGTTGGCTGGTCTCCTGTGGTACAGCCAGTTCTTCGGGCTTGCGGTGGGAAAGGGCTTCCTCGCGGCGGCTCCCGTACTGCTGGCCTTCTCCTGGTGCATCCTGCAGTCGCTCAACGTCGTGTTCAGCAATGTCTGGGGCATCATCCTCAAGGAATGGAAAGGCTGCTCTAAGAAGACAGTCTGCGTCCTCGTTTGCGGCATCCTCGTGCTTATCGTAAGCACTTTCCTGCCTCAATTGCTGTAGTTTTTCCAGCGGAAGTGCTTGATTTTAATTAAAATGGCGGAGGACAGAACGATGAAAAAGATTATGACAAAGATCAGCGCCATTTGCGCAATTGTCCTTTTCGCATCAGCACTTTGCTCATGCTAACGCGAAGAACCTGTCACCGGTGACCAGCTGAACGGGAAGCACGTTTACACATTGACCGTCAATGCCAGCAAGGTTGCGGTTACCCGTGCCCTTTCGCTTGAAGGCAACACGCTCAATGCAGAGTGGAAAGAAGGAGAAGAGGTTAATGTTTATGATGCTGCAGGCGCAGTATTCGGTACGCTGACCGCTCAGAGCAGTGGAGTCAGCACCACGTTGAAAGGCGAACTTACCGGCACCGTGGTTGTCGATGATGAGCTGAGGCTGGTATTCATCGAAGGGAATTACAGCGCTCACGACGGCACTCTGACGGGCACCGATAACAGTATTGATAAATTGTGCGACAGCGCTGTCGCTACCGTCAAGGTTACTGAAGTGGACGGAACGAAGGTCTCGGCCACCGATGCGGCATTCAAGAACCAGCAGTCCATTGTCAAGTTTACGTTTGGCGACGGCGCTCTTGATGTCAAGAGCAACGGAGATGCTGCAGGAATCGGAAGCGCCAAGAATGATCGCGGCAACTGCGGCAATATTACCATCACCGGCGGCGCCATCATGGCTACGGGTGGTTTCCTTGCTGCAGCAATCGGCGGTGGCGGCGGATATAACGCTGAGACTGAGACTGATACTAAAGACCTGCGCGCATATTATACGGTCGGTGACGTCACCATTACCAACGGCGTTACCTATCTCACCGCTACGAAGGGAGAAGGCAAGATCACGGAAGGAGGATTCGGTTATGCACCTGCCACAATCGGTCGCGGCCTTAACTATCAAGGAACTCATGAAACCAGTCCGAGATATTCCGTCGGAACTGTCACTGTCGGTGGTGTGACCGGAGATATCTCTGAGAGCCCTTACACCTTCCCTGAGTAATAGGGAGTGCTCTTTTACTGCATTACTGCACCACGTAATACTTGAGATGTATTACGTGGTGTTTTGGTTGTGGGTGGCCAGCCAGATACGTGGAGGAAGGCCGGTGACCTTCTTGAAAATGTTGTTGAACGAAGATGCGCTGGAGAATCCGCACGCCTTGGCGATGTCTTCTTGTCTGGCATTGGGATGGTTGATAAGATAATCTTCTGCGTATTGAACCCTTAGTGTATTGACCAGTTCCGGGAAACCGACCCCTAAATCGCTGTTGACTATCTTTGAGATATAAGTCTTGTTTGAGTAGAGCCTCTCAGCAACCTCTTCCAGGGTAAGGCCCTGCTGTAGGTAGAGTTTCTCCTCCAGCATCAGGTGTTTCAAGCGTCCTGTGAGGCTGTCCGGGTCGTAAGTGCGGTTGAAAGGCTTGCGGAATCTTACGGTAAATGGATGATCATTTTCATAGGTGCCCATGTCAACGAAATGTTCCTGAAGATAATTGATCTTGAGTTTGTATTTATCGTAAAGTTTTAGCAAGGTGTTGTCATTCGCTTCTTCAAGCATTTCCGTGAGCATCTTCTCGATAAACAAATCTTTGTCCTTGGGACTGAAATTGTACCTAAATGCGGTCCTCATTTGGTTTGTAGTTATCTTTTTTCTAGAACCAAAAAGGGCGGTGAAGCAGAACGGGCAAAGGAAAATGGCTAAAAGAGCGGACAAAGTCATCGATATCCACTGATGTTCATTCAGGAAACCTCGGAACAGAAACAGTTTTATGATGCAAATGATGAGGAGAGGGAGAACGTTGAAGTACTGCAGGCCAACCATGTCGATTTCCCTGTCTTTGAAAAAGAAGTTCCAAAGATTCTTGATCTTGTAACCATCCTTGCGGGAGGCCATGATATAAGATACTATCAGAATGACCATTTCCGCGAAAATGATAATACGGTACAAGATAACAGCAGAATTATGGTAAAGAAGCAGTTCTTTCTGAGAATCCGGTAACACTGCCGACCGTCCTTGCGTGGAAAGGTCGAAAAGGAAAGCTTCTACGTATGGTTTCCCCACAAGAAAGGTGAGCAACTCTGCAGTCGTGAAGAGTACTATTGGTAAGAAGACCCAGAAGAACTGCTTGACCCGTACTTCTTCGTCGGTACGCATCCTACGGAAATATATGAGCAGCAGGGGAATGATGCATGGTGTAAAGAATTGGGAAAGATTGTTGACAGACGCAAGGAGACCGATCGGGGAGGAAGAATCGGAATAGCAGCAGTCCCCGAAGATGAATAACGATACGGTAACCATAAAGCACGTAAATGCCGCGAACGTACTGGCCTTATTCGCTATCAACACGTGGAGGTGAAGCCAGAAAAGGCTGGTTACCAAGGGGAGGAATATAATTACTGAGGTCAGCATATGTTAGATATTCTTAATGCAAAGATATCTATAATTATCATAATAAAAAAATTTTTGATTCGGAAATATATGTGCTTGCAGCCGCTCTAGTGCCAGTGATAGTTGCTGTTAGGGGGGGGGGGTGTTTAATTTCTGAATTCATAATTATTTTTTAAAAAAAGCAAAGTTTTTATTGAATGCGAATTTTTTTTTGTTATTTTTGTGCTCAAACTGGCAAATTGGATTAAGAAAACGGTAACAATTAATTCATCAGATATGAACATTAGAAAGAAACTAATTGGATTGGTCCTGCTGCTTTTGCCGCTTTGCGCGGGAGCGCAGAACTTTGCCCTTAAGACAAACTTGTATGCCGATGCTGCGGCTGCTGTTAACTTAGGAGCTGAAATCGGCCTGGCGCCGAAGTGGACCTTCGACATCAACGGAGACTATATGGGTTGGAGGACCGGTGATTATCTGAAGTTCATCACCAATTCCGACGAGGCCAGCTGGAAGCATTGGTTCGTACAGCCCGAGGTTCGTTATTGGTTCTGCGACCGTTTCATGGGTCACTTCGTCGGGGTGCACGCCATTGGTGGACAGTTCAACCTCGGCAATGCCGACACGCCGTTTTCCTTCCTCGGCAATAATTGGGCGAAGCTGAAAGATCATCGTTACCAG
>CACXFP010000234.1 GCA_902766985.1 uncultured Bacteroidia bacterium
GCGTTTTTTGATTAAATTGCACTAATCCAGACATAAAACGGATTAGATATGATAATCCCAGGCAGAATAACGATCCCGACGATACTGACGGCGTTTCTTTCGGTGACGGCAGTCTGGGGGCAGACGGGAGAGAAGCCCCTTGCAGACAAGAAGACAGTCATTCAGTCCTCAGAGGGCTGGAACCCGTCGGTGGATGTACGGACGGACGCGGTGCTGGTGTATGACCTCTCACTCAAGGACCCCGGAAGATTCCGCCGGGAACTCCAGACCTGGAAAGAAAAGGGCTACCATACCTGCTTCATGACCAATATCGCCTGGGGGCACTACGCCCTGGATTATTTCAACGGGACATGGGACGGGGAGGAGCATTGGGATGAAATCCAGACGGACAGCGACGGCAACCACTACTGGAACAAGAAATACTACGTTCCCTCCCTCAACTACCTCCTTTTCAAGAAACAGGTCCTGAAAAAAGCGATCGATGCCGGAGTTGAGGCGGTCTTCATCGAAGAACCGGAATTCTTTGCCACCGTAGGATACAGCGAAGGATTCAAAAGGGAATGGCGGGCATACTACGGCACGCCGTGGCAGGCCGTGGACTCATCCCCGGAGGCGACATTCCTCTCAAACAAACTCAAGTACCATCTCTATTACAGGGCCCTGGACGAGTGCTTCAAATTCTGCAAGGAGTATGGGAAGACTCTCGGCAAAGACATCAAGTGCTTTGTCCCGACCCATACCCTGATCAATTACGCCCAGTGGGGCATAGTGAGCCCGGAAGCCTCTCTCGCTTCACTCGAGAGCGTGGACGGCTACATCGCCCAGGTCTGGACCGGCACGTCCAGGGAGCCCCAGTACTACAACGGAGTGAAGAAGGAACGCACCTTCGAGAACGCTTTCCTCGAATACGGATGCATGGAATCCATGACTGCCCCGACGGGAGGAACGGTCTGGTTCCTCACCGACCCGGTCGAAGACAGGAGGCGCGACTGGGCCGATTATAAGAAAAACTACGAGGCCACCTTCACCGCCCAACTCCTTTATCCCCGGAACAACCACTACGAGACAATGCCGTGGCCACACCGGATTTATCAAAGGAAATACGCCAGGAGCGCAACTGACGACACGATGGAGAACATCCCGGAGTTCTACTCGACCCAGCTCCAGGTGATGACAAATGCCCTCAACAGCATCCCCCTTTCAGACAACAAGGTCAGCGGTTCGCAGGGAATAGGTGTTCTCCTTTCCAACTCCCTGATGTTCCAGAGGGCTACCAGCTGGAGCGAAGAACCGGGTGACCCTGCCCTCTCAGGGTTCTACGGCATGTCGCTCCCCCTCCTCAAAAGGGGTGTGCCCGTGCAGATGATGCATATCGAAAACGTAAGGTACCCCGAGTCCTGGAAAGACATCAGGATCCTCATCATGACCTATTCAAACATGAAGCCCCTCGAGGAAGACGCGCATGGCTTCATCGCCGACTGGGTGAAGGACGGCGGTGCGCTGCTCTACTGCGGACGAGACGACGACCCTTTCCAGGACATAAACGAATGGTGGAAACGCTTGGGATTCAGCCGTCCGGCCGACCACCTTTTCTCCCTCATGGGCATTCCCGCAGCCGCCCCGGAAGGAAACTACCGCTTTGGAAAAGGCCTGGTCCGCATCCTGAGGCGGAACCCCAAGGAATTCGTCCTCAGCCCCGACTCCGACGGTCCCGTCCTTAATGCAGTGCAGGACCTCTGGAAAAATGAATGCGCCCAGGGTGACCTTATGTTTAAGAACAGCTTGTATCTGGAGAGGGGATTCTACGACATCGCAGGGGTGATGGACGAGAGCGTATCTGACAAGCCTCTGACCATAAAGGGCACTCTGATCGACCTTTACGACCCTTCGCTCCCTGTCCTGAAGGAGAAAGTCATCCATCCCGGGGAATATGCCTTCCTGATTGATGTGAACCGCGTGGAGGATCCCTCCGTTCCTCAGGTGCTGGCCACCGGAGGAAGGGTTTACGACGAAAAAACCTCTGCCCGGAGCTACTCCTTCCTGGTGAAAGGACCGCTCGATACCAAATGTGCGATGAGGGTACTGCTCCCCCGCAGGCCACGCAAGATATCCCTGACCGGCAGCGAAGGAAATCCCGTCACCGATTTCACTTGGACCTGGGACAGGGGCAGCCGGACCTTGTTCCTGAAGTTCCCCAATTCCCATGATGGCGTAAAAGCCGATATTTCACTTTAAAACAA
>CACXFP010000235.1 GCA_902766985.1 uncultured Bacteroidia bacterium
ACAGGAACCCCCGGGGACCTTCATGTTCCCGGTGCCGTTATATGGTTTGCTGCAGGGGCTATCCTTGTGATTGTCCTGGAGTTTCTTGGGGCGAAGGGGAAGCGGGCTCTCCGATAATCTCCTTCATTTCTTCACTCTGGTCGTCGATGCTCTCCCAATTGTTGCGGGGGTCGTCATCGTCGTCGTCATCTTCCTCCTTCGGAGCCGGCCTGACCAGCATGATCGACAACTCGTAGAGCAGGAACAGCGGAATGAAAACTACGGCAAGGGTGAATGGATCGCCCGTAGGAGTTATGACCGCCGCCAGGACGAGCAGGGCCACGGACGCGTGTTTGCGGTACTTCCTCATGAATCCCCTATGGATTATCTTCATGATGGAAAGGACCATCGCCATCAAGGGAAGTTCGAAGAGCAGTCCCATCATGAAGATGATTATGAGGAAGTTATTGAGATAGGAATCCATGCTGATCTGGTTCTCGATCAGCTCGCTCAACTGGTACTGGGTGAGGAAGCGGAACGCAAAGGGGAAGATCACGCAGTAGCCGAGGGCGCATCCCAGATAGAACATCACTCCGCCGAAGACGAAGGCGGAACTGAGGCTTTTCTCCTCATTGGGAAAGAGCGCCGGCTTGATGAATTTCCAAATCTCATAAAGGACGAACGGGAAACCCAGCACGAGGCCCATCCAGAAGGAAAGGACGAAGTGCTTCATGAACTGGGTCGCCACGTTGATGTTGATGATATCGACGTGGAAATCGCCGTCGCCGAAATCAGGGGCGAAAGGAACGCCGTGAAGGGCCGACAGCCATCGGTAAAGGAAGAAACTGCCGTCGGTAGGACCGAGTATGAAACGGTCGAAAATGTGGGGAAGGGCTATGAAAGAAAGTATCATGGTGACCAGGAGGACACCAAGGATACGATAAAGAGACATTCTGAGGACATCGAGATGTCCCCAGAATGTCATTTCTTCAGGTTGTTCCAATCCGGATGGCTTATTCACCATAATGTACCGGTACGAAGCAAGAGCCGAGGAGATAATCCGCGCTGCTCTTCATGACGTCCATGATGGTCTTTCCCTCGGGATGACCCTCAACTTCGGTGATGATGGCTTCCACGCCGGCGGTCTTCGCATTGTTGAATATGGCTTCGAAATTCACCATGCCGCTTACTCCAACATCGTAGTGGTCCTTGATGTGCAGGAGTTTGAAACGGCCGGGATATTTCTCGAAATACTCAACAGGGAAAGCGCGGCCTATGCAGGCCCAGTAAACGTCCATCTCAAAGAAGACATACTGGGGATCGGTGTTCTTCAGCATGAAGTCATAGACCTTTTCGTCCAGGTCGGTGACCTTGTCGAACTCCTGGGAATGGTTATGATATCCGAACAGGATGCCGGCCTCGGCGCATTTCTTGCCGACTGCATTGAAATAGTCGCACCATGTCTTGAGGTCCTTGGCGTTGAGGTTGCGGGCCATGGAAGGCATGACGATATATTTGACGCCGGCGACCTTGTGGGCGGCGATGCACTCGTCCCACCACTTGAGGGACTCGGTGAAATCCCCACTCTCAAGCTCTTCCTTGGAGATGTACTTGTTGACGTGGGTGGAAAGGGACTGGAGTCCGGCTTCCTCCACTGCTGCCTTATAGGCTGCAGGATCCAGGCCGTATATCTTTCCGTCGGAATAACCCGCCGCCTCTACTGCGGTATATCCAAGGTCTGCAAGCTGCTTGAGGACAGGTTTGATGGCCTCTCCGCTGCCGAGGATCTCACGGACGGAATAAAGCTGGACACCTATGTCTTTCCTGACAGGCTCCTTGACGCCTGCGGCTTTGTTGCCGCAGGCCGTCAGGGCTGCCAGAGTCATTATCGCAATAAGAATCCTCTTCATGAGACAAATTCCTTAGTCGAGAACCTTGATGCGGATGTTACGATACCATACGTCGTCGCCATGGTCCTGGAGGCCGAAGTATCCCTCATGGTTCTCGCCGCCGCAGTTGTTGAGGAGCTCGAAAGCGAGGGGCCACTTCTCCTGGCTGAACTTGCTGGCCTGGAGCATTTCGGTCCACTGGGGAGTCCACAGATGGTATTCGAGGACGTTCTCGCCGTTCTGATAGTGGACGACGGTGCCCTTGTAAACCATGATATGGGCGTGGTTCCACTCGCCGTAGGGCTTCGAGTTCTGGGGATTGGCGGGGATCATGTCATAGAGGGACGCGCTCTTGCGGTTGCCGTCCACGCCAAGCTTGGCGTCGGGATGGTTCTCGTTGTCAAGCACCTGGTACTCGGGAGCGGAGATGTAGATAGGCTCATAGCGGGTCTGTCCGTCCTTCTCGGTGGTAACCTCCTGAGCGAGGTAGAAGATACCGGAATTGCTTCCCTTGGCCACCTTCCACTCGAGGTCGAGCTCGAAGTTCTTGAACTGATGGGCGAAGATCAGGTCTCCACCTTCCTTGCTCTGGCCCTCACCGGTGCCGGAACCGGAAATCTTGATAGCGCCGTCTTCAACGGTCCACCTCGCAGGGACATAGTCCTTGCCATAGCCTCTCCAGCCGGTAAGGTCCTTGCCGTTAAAGAGGATATAATAACCATCCTTGTCCTTCTTGAGGGTGGAAAGGTCGACCTGGGGGGCCTGCACTATCTGGTAGGCGGGAACGGCTGCCTCGGTCTTTGTGGCATCAGCCTCTGCTGCTGCCTTGGCTTCTTTTTTCTTGTTGCCGCAGGCGACCACCATTGCAATGGCCGCGATGCAGGCTGCGAATGTAAAAATGCGTTTCATTGTTTATGTTTGATTAAAGATTAAACATCGGTGGGCATCGCAGGGAGTTTCCA
>CACXFP010000236.1 GCA_902766985.1 uncultured Bacteroidia bacterium
CCGAGACCGCCGTTGTCGTAGTCCCAGTAGCCGCGGAACGTACCGTGGGTCCTGTGGACGTTGTAGGGCTTGTAAGGGGCGGGGCCAAGCCACATGTCATAATCAAGCTCGGGAGGTATCGGCTGGACCTCGAGATTTTCCTTTCCGGTCCAGTAGAACTTCCAGGTGAAACCGGTGGCCCCGGAAATCCTCACGGTCAGTGGCCATCCGAGGAGACCGCTGTCAATCAGTTTCTTCAGCGGCTTCACCGTTGTTCCGAGACCATAGAACGTGTCCGTAAACCTGAACCAGGTGTTGAGACGGAACACCCTGCCGTATTTCCTGATGGCTTCGGCTACCTTCTTGCCTTCGCCGATGGTCCTGGTCATAGGCTTTTCGCAGAAGACGTCCTTTCCGGCCATTGCGGCGGCTACGGACATTATTCCATGCCAGTGGGGAGGAGTGGCTATGTGCACCACGTCGATGTCGGGATCCTGCACCAGTTCACGGAAATCGTGATATCCCTTGAGGGTCTGGCCGAAATCCCTCTTGCCGCGGTCGATGGCCCTCTGGAGATGGTTGGCATCGACGTCGCATACGGAAATGAGACGGTACTCATCGTTGCTGGAGAAGTGGCGCTCCGAATTGCCCATTCCTCCGACACCGATTATACCCTTGGTGATCTGGTCGCTCGGAGCAATGAAGGAGCTGCCGCTCTGCCCCATTTTTCCGAACACGTTCCTCGGAAGGATCGTCAGACCCAGAGCTCCGAGACCCGCCTTCTTAAGAAAATCTCTTCTTGATTCGCCCATGATGATTGTATGTTAGTGTTATTTGATTTAAAGGAAGCAAACTTCGTAAAGATAACGAATAATTCAGATAACGCCAACGCAGGGGGACAAAAAAACCGGTGCCTTCACGGCACCGGTCAAAGCAAATCCTTACAGGATGATTACCTGGACTCGGAAGAATTGTCGCGGGAGCCACGTCCACGGCGGTCGCCACGGTCTCCGCGGCGGTCGCGACGGTCACCACGGTCTCCCCCGCGGGGGCGTCCGCCCTGGGGAGCCTGCATGTTGGCAGCGGTGCCGGCGTTAGGACTGAGGTCCTGCTTGCCGTAGCGCTCTCCGTTGCAGATCCATACCTTGATTCCGAGGGCTCCGACCTTGGTGCTCGCCACTGCGAGAGCGTAGTCGATGTCGGCACGGAAAGTATGGAGAGGGGTACGTCCTTCCTTGAACATCTCGCTGCGGGCCATTTCGGCTCCACCGACGCGTCCTGCGATCTGGACCTTGATACCCTCGGCACCTACCCTCATGGTGGTGGCGATGGCCATCTTGATGGCCCTTCTGTAGGAAACGCGGCCCTCGATTTGACGGGCGATGCTGTTGGCTACGATGTTGGCGTCAACTTCGGGCCTGCGGACCTCGAAGATGTTGATCTGGACATCCTTCTTGGTAACCTTCTTGAGCTCCTTCTTGAGCATCTCGACCTCAGCTCCGCCTTTGCCGATGATGACGCCCGGACGGGCGGCATGGATGGTGACGGTGATGAGCTTGAGGGTCCTCTCGATGACAATCTTGGAGAGGTCAGCCTTGGCGAGGCGGTTGCTCAGATACTTGCGGATCTTGTAATCTTCCGCAATCTTCTCTGCGTAGTTGCCACCGACCCAGTTGGAGTCCCAACCACGGGTGATGCCTATTCTATTGCTGATAGGATTAGTTTTCTGTCCCATAATTAATTTTCCTCCACTGTTGCTGGTTTCTTGACATCAAGGATGACGGTGACGTGGTTGGAACGCTTGCGGATCCTGCCGGCCCTGCCCTGAGGCATAGGACGGATTCTCTTGATGGTCCGACCCTCATTCACCATGATGGTCTTGATATAGACATTGCCATTGTCAAGTTCCTTGGACTGGTCGGGGTTCTTGGCCTCCCAGTTGGCGATGGCGCTGCGGATCATCTTTTCGAGACGAACCGAAGGGGCCTTCTTCGAGAACTTGAGAAGATCCATGGCATGGTTGACTTCCTCTCCCCTGACAGTGTCAGCCACCAGACGCATCTTGCGAGGCGAAGTGGGGACGTTGTTCAGCTTGGTTATGGCAGTGGCCTTGCGGGCTTCCTTGAGCCTTTCGGCCATTTCTCTTTTGCGTTTTCCCATGATTCAGATCTCCTATTTATTGTTGCCGGAATGGCCTCTGAAGGTTCTGGTGGGGGCGAACTCTCCGAGCTTGTGACCTACCATGTTCTCAGTGACATAAACGGGAATGAACTTATTTCCATTATGAACTGCGATGGTATGGCCGACGAAATCCGGGGAAATCATGCTTGCGCGTGACCAGGTCTTCACGACCTCTTTTTTCTTGCTACCTTCATTCATAGCAAGGATCCTCTTCTCCAGGGCTTCCTGGATATACGGACCTTTTCTTAACGAACGACTCATAAATCTCTAAGTTTGATTCCGTTTATTTCTTCTTCCTTCTTTCAATGATGAACCTGTTGGAGGTTGCCTTCGGGTTACGGGTCTTGTAACCCTTTGCAGGCAGACCCTTGCGGGACCTCGGGTGTCCACCGGAGGCGCGGCCTTCACCACCGCCCATAGGATGGTCGTGAGGGTTCATGACGACACCCCTGTTGTGAGGCCTGCGGCCCTTCCAGCGGTTGCGTCCTGCCTTTCCGGATGACTCCAGGTTGTGGTCTGCGTTGGACACCGTACCTACGGTGGCGCGGCAGCTCACGAGAACCATTCTCGTCTCACCCGAGGGCAGACGGAGGATAGCATAGTTGCCTTCACGTGCAGCGAGCTGTGCGAAAGCGCCGGCTGAACGGGCCATCGCGGCGCCCTGTCCGGGACGGAGCTCGATGTTGTGCACGAGGGTACCAACGGGAATCTCCCCGAGAGGGAGTGCGTTGCCGAGTTCGGGAGCGACTCCCGAACCGGAAGCGATTACCTGACCGACCTTGATGCCGGCAGGGGCGATGATGTACTTCTTGACGCCATCCTCATACTCGACGAGGGCGATGCGGGCAGTCCTGTTGGGATCATACTCGATGGTCCTGACGGTTGCGGAGCAGTTGTCCTTGTCGCGGAGGAAATCGATGATACGATACATCTTCCTGTGGCCGCCGCCGATGTAACGGACGGTCATCTGGCCGGTGTTGTTGCGGCCGCCGGTGCTCTTGATGCGCTCAAGAAGGGGTTTGTAGGGCTTTTTCGCGGTGATTTCATCGAACGCGCTGATGGCCTTGTTCCTCTGGCCCGGAGTTGTGGGCTTGAATTTTCTGATTGCCATAATTAGTCCCTCCCTTAGATGTTAGCGTAGAAGTCGATCTTGTCGTTGCCTGCGAGGGTAACGAAAGCCTTCTTGTAATCATTGTCACGTCCGGAGAGCATTCCGCTCCTGGTGTAGCGGGACTTCCTCTTTCCGTGAGCCTTGATGGTATTCACGTCCTTTACGGACACATTGTATGTCTGCTCCACGGCTTCCTTGATCTCGATCTTGTTGGCGCTGGGGTCAACATAGAAACCATATACGCCCTTGTCGGCCATTGCCGTGAGCTTCTCGGTGATGATTGGTTTAAGCAAAATTCCCATCTCTCTGTCGTTTTAGCGTGCGTTCCTTTCGGTGAGGATGTCCTGTACACCGTCAACCATCACGAGCTTGCAGGAGTTCATGATAGCATAGGTGTTGATCTCGTCAACCGAGACCACCTTCACCTCGGGGAGGTTGCGTGATGAAAGGAAAATGTTGTCGGAATTCTGGGGAAGCACGAACAGGATCTTCCTGTCTCCTGCCTTGATGGCATCGAGGATGCCCCTGAATTCCTTGGTCTTGGGAGCGTCCATTGCGAAGGGCTCCACAAGGATGATCTCGTTCTCCCTGGCTTTGTAGGACAGGGCGGAGATGCGGGCAAGCGACTTGAGTTTCTTGTTGAGCTTGGTGCGGTAATCGCGGGGCTTGGGTCCGTGTACACGGCCGCCTCCTACGAAGATACCTGCCTTGCGGGACCCGTGACGGGCGCCGCCGCCGCCTTTCTGACGGCCGAGCTTCTTGGTGGAATAAGAAACTTCGCTGCGGTCCTTTGTCTTGGCAGTGCCCTGGCGCTGGTTGGCGAGGTACTGCACGACATCGAGATATATTGCATGGTCATTGGGCTCTACGCCGAAAACGTTGTCGGCGAGGACGACCTTCTTTCCGGATTCGGTTCCGTCGATTTTCAATACTGGCAATTCCATAACTAAGCCTCCAAAATTACATAAGAACCCTTAGCTCCGGGAACGGAGCCCTTGACTACGATAAGGTTGTTTTCAGGAAGAACCTTGACGACCTTGAGGTTGAAAACCTTCACCCTCTCGTCTCCCATGTGTCCCGCCATCCTCATTCCGGGGAATACGCGGGAAGGCCATGAGGAAGCACCCATGGATCCGGGATGACGGAGCCTGTTGTGCTGGCCGTGGGTACGTCCTCCGACACCCTGGAAGTGGTGACGATGGACAACGCCCTGAAAACCCTTGCCTTTAGAAGTACCGGTAACGTCCACGAAAGGAACCTCGTCGTTGAGGAGGTCCTGAAGGGTGATGACATCACCTAGTTTCAGATCCTTCGCGAAATCGGCCTTGAACTCGACCAGTTTGCGCTTAGGAGTGGTTCCTGCCTTTTTGAAATGCCCCATCAAGGGCGCGCTGGTGTGTTTCTCTGTAGTTTCGTCATAGGCAAGCTGCACGGCGGCATAACCATCTTTTTCAACCGTACGCAGTTGCGTGACAACACACGGACCAGCCTCAATGACGGTGCATGGAATATTTTTTCCATCAGCACCGAAAACGGAAGTCATTCCGACTTTCTTTCCAATTAATCCA
>CACXFP010000237.1 GCA_902766985.1 uncultured Bacteroidia bacterium
GTTCGGTATCTGCATGGGCAACCAGCTTCTTGCCAGGGCGGCCGGAGCAAGCACCTATAAACTCAAGTACGGGCACAGGAGCCACAATCAGCCGGTGAGGATGGTTGGGACCAACAGGTGTTTCGTAACTTCGCAAAACCATGGTTACGCCGTGGATGATTCGACCCTCGGGAAAGACTGGGAACCCTGGTTCGTCAATATGAACGACGGCACGAACGAAGGAATACGCCACAAGTCTAAACCATTCTTTTCCGTGCAGTTCCACCCTGAAGCCTCAAGCGGTCCTACAGATACGGATTTCCTTTTTGACGAATTCATTTCCAAACTTTGACAGCCATGAGAGATCCCAATATCAAGAAAGTACTCCTCCTCGGTTCCGGCGCCCTCAAGATAGGCCAGGCCGGCGAGTTTGACTACTCCGGCTCCCAGGCTCTCAAGGCCCTCCGCGAGGAGGGTATCGAAACGGTCCTGATCAATCCTAACATCGCCACTGTCCAGACTTCCGAAGGGGTTGCGGATAAGATTTATTTCCTTCCTGTGACTCCGTTCTTCGTGGAAAAGGTTATCGAGAAGGAAAGACCGCAGGGTATCCTGCTGTCGTTCGGCGGCCAGACCGCTCTGAACTGTGGAGTAAATCTCTACAAGGGAGGAATCCTTGAGAAGTATAATGTAAAGGTCCTTGGAACACCGGTCGAGACCATCATGGATACTGAAGACCGGGAGCTTTTCGTACAGAGGCTGGGGGAAATTGAAGTTAAGACGATCAGTTCCGAACCTGCAGAGAACATGGAAGACGCCATGAAGGCCGCCCATGAGCTTGGATATCCCCTGATCGTGAGGGCCGCCTATGCGCTTGGAGGCCTTGGCTCCGGTTTCGTCGAGAACGACGCAGAACTTGAAGAGGTCTGCACCAAGGCTTTCTCATTCTCTCCCCAGGTGCTTGTCGAAAAATCCCTCAAGGGGTGGAAAGAAATTGAATATGAGGTTGTAAGGGACAAATATGACAATTGCATCACCGTGTGCAACATGGAGAATTTCGATCCTCTTGGCATACATACCGGTGAGAGCATTGTAGTCGCCCCTTCCCAGACACTCACCAACAGGGATTACTACTTCCTGAGGGAACTTTCCATAAAGATTGTGAGGCATCTCGGCATAGTCGGGGAGTGTAACGTCCAGTTTGCATATGACCCTTACGCGATGGATTACAGGGTGATAGAGGTCAATGCAAGGCTCAGCCGCTCTTCCGCCCTCGCCTCAAAGGCTACAGGTTATCCCCTCGCTTTCGTCGCTGCGAAACTCGGCCTCGGCTACGGTCTGTTCGACCTCAAGAATTCCGTGACGAAGACGACTCCTGCCTTCTTTGAACCTGCCCTGGACTATATCGTGTGCAAGATTCCTCGCTGGGATCTTTCCAAATTCCACGGGGTATCCAGGAAGATCGGTTCGAGCATGAAGAGCGTCGGTGAGGTTATGTCAGTAGGCCGGACATTTGAGGAGGCTATCCAGAAGGGCCTTAGGATGATAGGCCAGGGCGCCCATGGCTTCGTAGGCAACAAGGAGCTTCAGGTGGCAGATATAGACGAAGCGCTGAAGGATCCGACGGACAAGCGCATATTCGTGATTTCCAAGGCTATGAGCGCAGGTTACAGTGTTGACCGTATCCACGGGCTCACGAAGATAGACAGGTGGTTCCTGAACCGACTGGCAGGCCTTGTCGCCACATACGGGAAGATGAAAGAATTCGATAAGATCGAGGATCTTCCTGCTGACCTTCTGCTGAGAGCCAAGCAGGAAGGCTTCTCCGATTTCCAGATTCAGCGTGCCATTTATGATGACCAGGGCTCTTCATTCGACAATATGGACAGGGTTCGGGAGCACCGCAAATCTCTGGGCATCGTCCCTGTCGTCAAGCAGATAGACACTCTCGCCGCCGAGTTCCCCGCTCAGACCAACTATCTCTACCTTACTTATAACGGCACTTACGATGATGTTGCATATGAACATGATGGCAAGTCAGTTATCGTGCTCGGTTCCGGTGCCTACAGGATAGGAAGCTCCGTAGAATTCGACTGGTGTTCAGTGACATGCCTGCAGACATTGCAGAAACAGGGGTACAGGGGAGTGATGGTAAACTACAATCCTGAGACCGTGTCCACGGATTATGATGAGTGCGACCGCCTCTATTTCGATGAACTCACCTTCGAAAGGGTCATGGACATCATCGAAATGGAAAAACCGCACGGGGTTGTCGTTTCGGTCGGTGGACAGATCCCTAACAATCTGGCGCTCAGGCTTTCCCGCCACGGTGTAAACATCCTGGGCACCAAGGCGGACAATATCGACAGGGCAGAAGACAGGCATAAGTTCTCCAGCATCGTCGATTCGTTGGGAATCGACCAGCCGGAATGGAGCGAGCTTACAACCATGGACGAAGTGGACAAGTTCATCGAAAAAGTTGGTTTCCCGGTGCTTGTGAGGCCTTCTTACGTCCTTTCCGGAGCGGCCATGAATGTGTGTTACGACGAGGAGAAGCTTCGTCATTTCCTTTCCCTCGCCGTGGAAGTGTCCCAGGAACATCCGGTTGTGATCAGCAGGTTCATGACAAGATGCAAGGAGATTGAGTTCGATGCCGTTGCCGATGAGGGTGAAATTCTCGCCTACGCCATCTCCGAACATATTGAATATGCCGGGGTCCACTCAGGAGACGCCACAATACAGTTCCCTCCGCAGAAACTGTATGTCGAGACCGTGCGAAGGATAAAGAAAATCGCCCGCCTGATTGCGAGCGCCCTTCAGATATCCGGTCCTTTCAACATCCAGTTCCTCGCCAAGGAGAACAATATCAGGGTCATAGAATGCAACCTCAGGGCCTCGAGAAGTTTTCCCTTTGTCTCCAAGGTTCTTAAAATCAATTTCATAGAGCTTGCCACCAAGGTGATGCTCGGCCTGCATCCCGAGGCCCCTGTCAAGAGTGCGTTCGATCTGGACTATGTCGGAGTGAAATCTTCCCAATTCTCGTTCGCCCGCCTCGAGGAGGCCGATCCCATGCTGGGAGTCGATATGTCCTCCACGGGAGAGGTTGGCTGCCTTGGCGACAGCCTGGACGAGGCTCTGTTGAAGTCTGTCATGGCGGTGGGTAACAACATACCGGCCAAAAAGATACTGCTCTCCACCGGCGATCCTCGCCAGAAGGCGGACATGCTCGGGGCCTGCCGTCTCCTGTCTGAGAACGGATATGAGCTCTATGCAACCGGAGGCACTTACAGGTATCTGGTGGAGAACAGCATCCCATCGACCAAGGTGCTGTGGCCCAGCGAGTGCCAGAATCCAAATTTCAAGGGAAAATTCCGTCCGGCGCTGGATATGATAAGGAACAAGGAGGTCGACATGGTCATCAATATTCCCAAGAACTTTACGGATGCGGAGCTTTCCAATGGCTACCGTATCCGCAGGGCGGCTATCGACTATAACATAACCCTGTTTACGGATGCCCGTCTGGCAACCGCATTTATCAGGGCTTTCTGTTCAAGTTCTCCGGACGATCTCCAGATCAAGTCCTGGGACCAGTACTAGAAAGTATCGTAGAATTTAGCTTCGCGGGGGGAGACCTTGTTCATGTTGTCGAGCAGGTCGTCGTTCGTCTTGTACTCATCCATGAGCTGGAGCATGAAGTTCATGGCTTCAGTTGGATTCATATCTGCGAGCAGTTTGCGTAATATCCAGATCCTCTGCGCCTTGTCCTTGTCATAAAGGAGGTCGTCGCGGCGGGTGCTGGAAAGCACCACGTTGACAGCGGGGAAGATCCTGCGGTTTGCAAGCGTCCTGTCGAGCTGGAGTTCCATGTTGCCGGTTCCCTTGAATTCCTCGAAAATGACGTCGTCCATCTTCGAGCCCGTTTCTGTGAGTGCCGTGGCAAGGATGGTAAGCGAACCGCCTCCTTCAATGTTGCGGGCCGCGCCGAAGAATCTCTTCGGTTTCTGCAATGCGTTTGCATCGACACCGCCGGTGAGGACCTTCCCGGATGCGGGCTGGACCGTGTTGTAAGCGCGTGCAAGCCTGGTAATAGAGTCAAGCAGGATTACCACGTCATGTCCGCACTCGACCAGGCGGCGGGACTTTTCAAGGACCATGTTGGCCACTTTCACGTGTCTCTCAGCGGGTTCGTCGAAGGTTGAAGCGACGACTTCGGCCTTTACGCTGCGGCTCATGTCCGTCACCTCTTCAGGGCGCTCGTCAATCAGGAGGACGATTTCATACACCTCGGGATGATTGTCTGCTATCGCATTGGCTATGGACTTGAGGAGCATGGTCTTACCTGTCTTGGGCTGGGATACTATAAGACCCCTCTGGCCCTTTCCGATGGGAGTGAACATGTCCACGATACGGCAGGAAACGTCGCTCCCGTGACCGTGCCCGAGGAGGTTGAATTTCTCGTCCGGGAAAAGGGGAGTGAGGAAGTCGAAGGGGACCCTGTCGCGGATAAACTCCGGCGTACGGCCGTTGATAAAGTTGATCTTCACCAGGGGGAAGTATTTGTCACCTTCCTTCGGAGGACGGATTTCGCCTGTTACGGTGTCGCCGTTCTTGAGGGCGTTGAACTTTATCTGGTTCTGTGAGACGTAGATGTCGTCGGGGGAGTTGAGATAGTTGTAATCCGAGGAACGAAGGAAACCATAGCCGTCGGGCATGATCTCAAGTACGCCGGTAGCCTCAACGGTACCTTCGAATTCGGGGGCAGACTGCTTGGGCTGGAAATTCCCGTTCTGCTGCTTGTTGTTATTATTGTTATTGTTATTGTTGCGACGGTCGAACCGGTTGTTTTTGCGGTCTTCCTTCAGATCATCGAAAATCTGATGTATGAATTCTTTACCGTCGACTTTAGGGGCCTCTGCCTTAGGGGTTTCCGCAGGGGTATGGACTGTTTCGGGAGAAGGAGCCGGATTGACGGGCTCGGCGTTCCTGTCCGCCTGTTTCCTCGAGCGCAGCTTCTTTCTTGGAGATACCGTGGCTTCGGCAGGCGCTTCTTCCGGAGCGGGAGCA
>CACXFP010000238.1 GCA_902766985.1 uncultured Bacteroidia bacterium
CAAGGACGGCGCGTCCGCTGGTAGCTCCGCAGTCAAACGCCAGGAAATTATGTTTCTTGCTCATATTCCACAATGGCAGCCTCCCAGAAGGAAGGCTGCAATGATTAAAGATGCAACTGGCCTAGATGCTTACTGTTTCTTGAGCAGGTCGCGGATTTCTTCGAGAAGCACCACGTCGTCCGGCTTGGGTGCAGGTTCTGCAGGGGCAGCAGGCTCTTCTTCCTTCTTCTTGGACATCTTGGCGATACCCTTGATGCAGAGGAAGATCGAGAAGGCGATGATGAGGAAGTTCACCGTCTCCTGGATGAAATTGCCATAATTCAGGGTAACCGCGGGCTTGACGACGGTTTCTCCGTCCATGACGGCCTTTGCAAGGACTGCCTTGAGGTTGGTGAAGTCGAATCCGCCGAGGAGGGAGCCTACGGCAGGCATGATGAGGTCGTTGACAAGGGAGGTGACGATCTTTCCGAACGCGCCGCCGACAACTACGCCGACTGCCATGTCAATAACGTTTCCCTTCATCGCAAAGTCCTTGAAATCAGACCAGAATTTAGATTTTCCCATGATTGTTATGATTTATTGGTTACAGGTTCGGTTTTATGGCATTCATACAAATATAACAATATATTCCGTTATTTAAAAAAACATTATCTTTGTTTCGCGAAAAAAAAATCACAATCTCATGAAAAGGACATTGGCAATACTCGCGGCTGCAGCCGCTTTGACCCTCACCTCCACCTTCGCAGCATCGGCGCAGACAACCGAAACATCCTCAAAGGAAATCCGTGAGACCGCCGACCAGGCCAGGAAAGCGGCCAAGGAGCAGAAGGGTATGATCAAGGAAGGAGGCAAGCATCTGGATGCCGGCAAGGACCAGTTGAAAAAGTCCAAAAACGACATCAAGGCCCTTTCGAACAACATCGACCGCATCAAGGCTGAAATCAAGAACAACCAGAAAGCCCTCAAGGCCCAGAAGGAGGCCCTCAAGGCCGAGGCTGCCAGCGCAAAGGCCATGAAGACACAGATCGACAAGGCCGCCCAGCAGGTCAGGAAACAGACCATCAAGGAACTTGAAAACGCGATAGACAAGGGAAAGAAGGAACTGAAGAAGGCCCAGAACCAGCTTAATGCAGCGAAGAAGAGCGCTTCCGCCGCGAAGAAGCAGATCAAGCAGAGCAAGGCCACCATCAAGCAGAGCAAGGATGCCATGAAGGCCAACGAGAAGCAGGTCCGTTCCCTTCAGGAGCAGGCTGCGGTAAAGGCCGCGGAAGAAGCAGCAAAGAAAGCTGAAGACACCCTCGAAAAAGTACAATAATCTTTTTATTTAATCTATAGACACATGAAACTCAGACATCTGGCAGCCATCATGCTGCCCGGCCTGATGGCCTTGGCATGCTCGAGGCCCGCTCCACAGGACAACCTTACACAATATGTCGATCTCAAGCTCGGCTCAGGCGGGCACGGCCACGTGTTCGTAGGAGCCAATGTCCCCAACGGTATGGTCCAGCTGGGCCCTACCAGCATCCCCCAGAGCTGGGACTGGTGCTCCGGCTACCATGAATCGGACTCCACCGTAATCGGATTCTCCCACACCCACCTTAGCGGCACCGGTATCGGCGACCTCTTCGACATCACCGTCATGCCCGTTACCGGCGAGGTGAAATACGCCCGCGGAAGGGAGGACGATCCTGCCTCCGGACTCTGGTCCTATGCCGACAGGACGAAAGAAACCGCACGGCCCGGATACTACAAGGTATTCCTGACCCGCTACGGCATCGATGCCGAAATGACGGCGACCAACCGCGTGGGATTCCATCGCTACACCTTCCCCGCTACCGACGATGCGGCCATCGTGATCGACCTCCAGAACGGAGGCTGCTGGGACAGGGCCACCAAGACCGAGATCGTGCCCGTGAAGAACGCTGATGGTAAGATCGTCGCCATCGACGGCAAGAGGTTCTCCTCAGGATGGGCAAAGGACCAGAGGGTTTGGTTCCATGCCGAGCTCGAGACTCCCGCCGAAAGCGCTGAGATAATCGATGCCACCATGCCCGATTTCCCGGGACGCGTAAGGAGGCCTGCCAACATGCCTGAACCCGACCTCAGCCAGAGGTTCGTACGCCTCAATTACGGCAAGGTGGCTGAAGGCACGAAGATCCTCATGAAGGTATCCCTCTCCCCTTCCGGCAACGAAGGAGCCAAGGCAAACATGGCTGCCGAACTTCCCGGATGGGACTTCGACGCCACCGCCAAGGCTGCCGACAAGGCCTGGAACGACGCCCTCAAATGCATCACCATCGAAACAGGCGACGCTGATGCCCGCACCATCTTCTACTCCGCCCTCTTCCACGTCATGGTCCACCCTGCGACATTCTCCGATGTCAACGAGCCCCACGACTATACCATCTACTCCCTCTGGGACACCTACAGGGCTTTCCATCCCCTTCTCACCCTCTGCCGCCAGGACATGGTTCCCGACCTCGTGAATTCCATGCTGAAAATCTACGACAAGCAGGGCAGGCTTCCCGTCTGGCATCTCTGGGGCAACGAGACCGACTGCATGGCCGGCAACCCCGGCGTAATCGTTGTCGGTGACGCCATCGTGAAGGGTTTCGAAGGATTCGACAAAGAGAAGGCCTTTGAGGCGATGAAGAACACGGTCATGGCCGACAACCGCGGCCAGGACATCCGCAAGAAATACGGCTTCATTCCTTCGGATCTCTACAACGAGAGCGTAGCCAACGACATGGAATACGCCATCGCCGACGCCGCCGTCGCCAATGCGGCAGCATATCTCGGCAAGACCGAGGATGCAGAATTCTTCCGCAACCGCAGCCACTCCTACCGCAACTACATGGACCACGAGACCCTCCTCGCCCGCGGAAGGCTTTCCGACGGCAGCTGGAGGACTCCTTTCGATCCTTTCGTATCCAACCACCGCGTACAGGACTACATGGAAGGCACCGCCTGGCAGTACACCTGGCTCATGCCCCACGATTATGAAGGACTCGTGGACTTCTACGGCTCCAGGGATAAATTCGTGGAGAGACTCGACACCCTGTTCGCCGTCAGCTCCGAGATCAAGGGAGAGAACGCTTCCCCCGACATCTCCGGCCTGATCGGCCAGTATGCTCACGGCAACGAGCCCAGCCACCACATCATCTACTTCTACTCCATGGCCGGCAGAAGGGACAAGGCCGCCGAAAAGGTACGCGAGGTCCTCAACACCATGTACCTCCTCGGTCCCGGTGGTCTCTGCGGAAATGAGGACGAAGGAGAGATGTCAGCCTGGTACGTGCTCTCCAGCCTCGGAATCTTCGAACCCGAACCTGCATCAACGAAGTTCTGGTTCGGCTCTCCGATCTTCGACAAGGCTTCCATCTCGGTTCCCGGCGGCACGTTCACCATCAAGGCCGTGAACAACTCGGCCGAGAATATCTACATCCAGTCCGCGACCCTCAACGGAAAGCCCTGCGAACACAATTACATTGAGTTCTCGGACATCAAGGCTGGAGGCGAGCTGGTATTCACCATGGGCCCCAAGCCAATTGCAGAATAAGGGTTCGTTTTGAGAATCCCTGCACAGGCGCCCATGCTGAAAGCAGCAGTCTTCGATTTCAACGGTACCCTTTTCTGGGATACGCCCTACCACAACCGGGCCTTCAGGATACTGGCGGAGAAGTATTCAACACCGTCTCCTGAAGGTCTCCGGTCGAGGCGTATGGAGGACAGCGACCTCTCATTTATCCAGGGCCGGACGAACAACTTCATCATGAGGTATATGTTCGGAGAGGCCATTACGGACAGGCAGGTCGCCGACCTCGGAGAGGAAAAGGAACAGATCTACAGGGACCTCTGCAAAGGAGAAGTGGTATTCGCTCCCGGCGCGGAGGCCCTTTTCGAAGCCCTTTCCTCAAACGGGTTCTCCCTCGCGATCGCCTCTTCGGCAGACATAAACAACGTCAATTTCTACTACTCGGAAATAGCCTCCCTGGTAAGATGGTTCCCCCGGGAAAGGTTCATTTACAACGACTGGTCCTTCAACAGCAAACCGGCCCCAGACATCTTCCTGAAAGCCTTCGACCGGCTCGGTGCCGACCCCTCGGAAGCCGTGGTCTTTGAGGACTCCGGAGCCGGAATCAGGGCTTCCCTTGCCGCCGGCAGCGGCATGACCATTGTCGTGAACTCAGGAGCCCTGCCCGACTTGGCCGGGTTCGCCGAAACCGGCAGCAACCCGTTTCCGGTGATTACCGACTTCCGCCAGGCAATCCCCCTTCTGCTGCATTCCACGCAATCTTGAACCGGCTTTCCGAAAAATTTGCCGTAAATCTGAAATTCACTATCTTTGCATCCCGATAAAAGGAAGGTTGGCCGAGTGGTCGATGGCGGCAGTCTTGAAAACTGTTAGTCCGCAAGGGCTCGGGGGTTCGAATCCCTCACCTTCCGCAA
>CACXFP010000239.1 GCA_902766985.1 uncultured Bacteroidia bacterium
AGGAAAGAATCCAGGTCATCCTGGAGGATATGCCATGCGTCAGGAATTATCGCTTCGGCACCTACGAGGTCTGCAATCATCCACTCCCCTCCGGCAGGGACCTTGGCGGCGAGGTCGGCATAGCCGGCGGCTGTCATCTCCTTCGGAGCATTCGCAATCACGTCAGTGTCAGCTATTATCGCCACCGGCGCGGGGCAGTCGAAAGTCTGCTTGGCGTTCTGCCAGGAGATGGAGGCGCCGAACGACGAATATCCGTCCACCGATGCGGCGGTAGGAACCGTAAGGTACTGCTGACCATGATGATGGGAACAGAGCTTGCACAAATCGTTGATAACGCCGGAACCCACGGCGACGGCGATGGGATACGAATCGGACGGGGTCCTGAAAGCCATGGAAGCATCGGCCTCGACATGGTCTGGGTCATCTTCGATCGCCTTGGCGGCTTCCATGTCGCCGTCAAGTATCTTGTCAACCATCTCGATATATTTCCATTCAGCATGGAACTCTTTTTTGTCGATGATGTACTTCTGCGTGTGTATTCCGGCGGCAACCATGTATTCATAGACCCGATTGCCCGCCGCAGGCCAGGTGTTCACGTCTGCGATGACAACGGCTTTGCGGCCGGTGAAAAAACGGTTCCAGCAGCCGGGAACCTTCTCAAGCATCCCCCTGCCCATCTCAAATACCTTCGTATCAGTCGAAACCGCGAGGGCCCTTCTTACCCTTTCTTCCCTTTCCATCTTACATTTTTTAATTTTACTCTGTAAAAATAAATAAAAAACGCATAATTTCACTATATTTACCGAAACTGAATAACTGAACCGCAACAATGGCACTACTTGGATTCGATGTCGGAAGTTCTTCCGTAAAAGCCTCCCTCGTTGACGAGGTCACCGGCAAATGCATATCATCATCTTTCTTCCCTAAAAACGAGGCCCCGATCCTGTCCCGGAAACCGGGCTGGGCCGAACAGGAGCCTTCCGCATGGTGGGAATACCTCACGGCGGCCACGAGGGACGTCATGTCCGGCAGGAAGGAAAAGGTGACGGCGATAGGCATCTCCTACCAGATGCACGGGCTGGTGTGCATAGACAAGGGGCTGAAGGAACTGCGTCCTTCTATCATCTGGTGCGATTCAAGGGCTGTCCCTTACGGGGAAAAGGCCTTCGAAAGCATAGGCAGTGAAAAATGCCTCTCCCACCTTCTCAATTCCCCGGGCAACTTCACCGCCGCCAAACTCGCATGGGTAAAGGAGAACGAACCCGAATTATTCGACAAGATATACAAGATAATGCTCCCAGGCGACTACATCGCCATGAAACTGACCGGAGAGGTCAACACGACCATCGGCGGCCTTTCCGAGGGAATGATGTGGGATTTCAAGGAAAAACGTCCCGCAGGCTTCCTCCTCGATGAATTCGGGTTCCCCGGGGACATCCTCCCCACGATAGTCCCCACGTTCGGAGAGCAGGGCAGGCTCTCCAGGCAGGCAGCAGCCGAACTGGGCCTTTCCGAAGGCATCCCCGTAGCATACCGCGCTGGAGACCAGCCAAACAACGCCCTGTCTCTCAATGTGTTGAGGCCAGGCGAAATCGCGTCTACCGCAGGAACGTCCGGAGTTGTGTACGGAGTAGGAAGCCAGGCTGATTTCGACCCGCTTTCAAGGGTCAACTGCTTCGCCCATGTCAACTACACTCCTGAAGACCCCAGGATCGGAGTCCTTCTGTGCATCAACGGCACGGGCATCCTGAACTCCTGGATTAAACGTAACGTGGCTCCTGAAGGCATGTCTTATGCGGATATGGACAAGCTCGCCGCCGGGGTGCCCGTCGGCAGCGACGGCCTTGTGGTCCTTCCGTTCGGGAACGGGGCAGAAAGGGTCCTCGGAAACAAGGACACCGGATGCAAGGTCAGCTCGCTGAACTTCAACGTCCACACCAGGGCCCATCTCATGAGGGCCGCCCAGGAAGGCATCGTCTTCTCCTTCCAGTACGGCATCGACATAATGGAAAGCCTCGGTATCAAGGTTTCCAGGATACACGCCGGAAAGGCGAACATGTTCCTCAGCGACATTTTCAGACAGACCCTGGCGAACGTATCCGGAGCGACGATCGAGCTCCTGGACACCGACGGGGCCGCAGGCGCCGCCAAGGGAGCGGGAATCGGAGCCGGGATTTACAGGGATGCTGACGAAGCTTTCTCATCGCTTGAGAAACTCGCCACGATCGAGCCGGATCCCGCCGCCAAGGAACTCACCGCAGAGGCCTATGGCAGGTGGAAAGATTCCCTGAACAAGGAAATAAAGTAAAAAACTGACAGATAATTAATTTAACGCAAATAAGAAAAAACAAATGAACATGGCTACGAAAGAATACTTCCCCTCCATCGGGAAAATCCCCTTTGAAGGTCCTGAAAGCATGAATCCCCTGGCATTCCATTATTACGAGCCCGACCGTGTCGTCCTGGGCAAGAAGATGAAGGACTGGCTGAAATTCGCAATGGCCTGGTGGCACACGCTCGGCCAGGCATCAGGCGACCAGTTCGGCGGCCAGACCCGATCCTACGAATGGGATGAGGGCGCCTGCCCGATGTGCAGGGCGAAGGCAAAGGCCGATGCAGGTTTCGAGATCATGCAGAAACTCGGCATCGAGTACTTCTGCTTCCATGACATCGATCTGGTGGAGGAAGCGCCGACCATCGAAGAGTATGAACAGAGGATGGCCGAGATAACCGACTATGTCGCCGCCAAGATGAAAGAGACCGGAATCAAGCTCCTTTGGGGTACGGCCAATGTCTTCGGGCACAAAAGGTATATGAACGGAGCCGCCACCAACCCCGACTTCAACGTCGTGGCCAGGGCCGCGGTCCAGATAAAGAACGCGATAGACGCCACAATCAAGCTCGGAGGCACCTCCTACGTGTTCTGGGGCGGCCGGGAGGGCTACATGAGCCTTCTCAACACCCAGATGCAGAGGGAAAAGAACCATCTGGCCAACATGCTTAAGGCAGCCAGGGACTATGCCCGCTCGAAAGGTTTCAAGGGGACCTTCCTCATCGAGCCCAAGCCGATGGAGCCCACGAAACACCAGTATGACTACGATGTGGAGACCGTGATAGGATTCCTCCGTGCCAACGGCCTCGACAAGGACTTCAAGGTCAACATCGAGGTCAACCATGCAAACCTCGCCGGACACACCTTCGAACATGAGCTTGCGGTTGCCGTCGACAACGGTCTCCTCGGTTCCATCGACGCCAACAGGGGCGACTGGCAGAACGGTTGGGACACGGACCAGTTCCCCATCGACAACTTCGAACTCACCCAGGCCTGGATGCAGATCGTTCGTGGCGGCGGTTTCACCGACGGAGGCTCGAATTTCGATGCCAAGCTCCGCCGCAACTCCACCGATCCAGATGATATTTTCATCGCCCATATCTCAGGAATGGACGCCATGGCAAGGGGTCTGCTGAATGCCGCCGCCATAATAGAGAAGTCCCCTCTCCCGGAGATGGTAAAGGAACGCTATTCCTCATTCGACAGCGGGGAAGGCAAGAAATTCGAAGAAGGAAAGACTTCCCTCGAAGAGCTCGTCGCCTACGCCAAGGGTCACGGAGAGCCCAAGCAGATCTCCGGCAAGCAGGAACTATACGAGACCATAGTCAACCTTTATTCCAAGTAAGCGATGCCAGGCAAATATCCCAAACGCGGCAGTGCCTCCTACCTGTTCTCAATCGTACTGGTGGCGGTCCTGGGAGGCCTGCTCTTCGGTTATGATACCGCGGTAATCTCAGGGGCTGAAAAGGGGCTCCAGGCATTCTTCATGGGGGCCAAGGACTTTGCATACTCCGACTTCCTCCACGGAATCACCACCTCCAGCGCCCTCATCGGATGCATTATCGGAAGCGCCCTGTCGGGGCTTATGTCGGCCAGGATGGGACGGAAGAAGTCCCTGTTCGTAGCGGGAGTCCTTTTCTTC